>NZ_JAOCLK010000001.1:0-263321 GCF_029845265.1 Ectopseudomonas oleovorans | reverse complement strand
CCACCAACTACCTGATCGACACCGAGCACGGCGTGATCATGGATGTAGTAGCGACTCCGGCGCATCGTACCGCCGAAGTCGACTCGACCAGGACGATGGTCGAGCGTGTCGAAGCGCAGTTCGATCTCACGCCGGAACGCCTCATCGGCGATACCGCCTATGGCACTGCCCCGATGCTGGCCTGGATGGTCGAAGAAAAGAACATCGAGCCGCACGTGCCGGTGTGGGATAAGACCGAGCGCAAGGACGACAGCCTCTCCAGTAACGACTTCCACTGGAATCCAGAGACCAATGAATACCGCTGCCCAGTCGGCAAACCGCTACGCAGTGAATGGCGTACCTTCACCCAGCAACGGTCTCGGGTGAGCAAGGCCAACACCATCATCTACCGCTCCAGCAAAAGCGACTGCGCCACCTGTCCGCTGAAAGCGAAGTGCTGCCCCAATACCACATTCCGCAAGATCGCTCGGAGCATCCATGAAGCGGCCCGTGACGTGGCACGACGCATCGCCAAGACACCGGAATACCTCGTCTCTCGTTGCGAACGGAAGAAGGTGGAGATGCTGTTCGCCCACCTCAAACGGATCATGAGACTCGACCGTTTACGACTGCGTGGGCTGACGGGTGCGACTGACGAATTCACCTTGGCCGCGACTGTGCAAAACCTGAGACGTATGGCCCAGCTGCTGCCTCACGGGCCACCGATCACGGGATAGGTGCGCCTGCGGTGAGCGGAAACCCTCGAGTTAACCCTCAGACCTGGGCAAGGAAGCTCTGTGAAACGCCGAAAGGCAACTCGAAGTGGCTTGCAGCCACTTTGACGGCAGGCACATCCGACCGGCCGGCTGCCACTGAACCTACTTTTTCAACAGAATCGGCCGTTCTCGGCCTGTTCTATTGCGCCCGCGTTTTGGGGGCGCCCCAAAAATTTGACGACATGCGACAGTTAGCGCAAGCCGGCAAAGCCGGCTCGCGAACATCAGCTTTACAGCTCCACGGGACGGGGGGGAGCGTACTGGCCGCAGCACCTGGGTGAGCATATGCGCTGGTGGATGCGGCTGAGGAAGCCTACTTCGAAGGCTCTCCGTTCTATCGCGCATGGCAGTAAGTCGCGCTCGGCGATCATTACCGCCCAGAGCCAGCCGCTGCGGGCGTTGTCGAGCCAAGTTTGGGCCAGCTTCACGCCCTGGTTGAACGCTTCCCTGCAGTCGGCAGCCCAGATGATTTCGGCTCCTGGATGGCCATCATGAGGTGGTAGGCATGTCATAACACCCTTGCTCATCTGGCACCTCCTCGCACTTCGGAGAGAGCGCGGCGATAAAGCACGACCATCTCATCGAGCAGATCCAGAGCTGAATAAGCAGCGATCCGCACGCGCAGATCTTCCGGCTGTAGCCCATCTGGTTCAGCCAGTTGATCCAGCAGATTACCGAGCATGACGCCGCGCAGTTCAGCTGCAGCTTCAGAGGCTAGGGGAGATCGTTCGGATTCATGCAGCGGGCTTCGCTGCAGCGGAAAAGGTACAACGCAGGATTCGAACTCAGCCATGGCGCACCTCCTGATCAGAGGTGAACAGCAAAACCTGAAGCCCAAGGCGGAGCTCTCGGGTAAAAAAGGGGTAGCGCATTCCTTATGCTCCTTGGTTCGATTAAGGAGCCACTACCAACCGTTGTCACGCGGATTGGTGGTGGACCGCACGGGGGTGACAACCGGGAACCAAGGGAACCGGCCAGGCAAAAGCCTGCCCCGCACGGCCCACCATAGAAAAGCGATAGCCCAGCACTTGCGTGCCTGCTAATCACTTTTGGCGTTGCCGCGCCCTTGCTCCACGAGTTGTCACGCTCGGTCGTGGGACTTACCACGACGGGCGCACTCTAGCCCGAGGGTTTCAGGATGGCAACCTACTGTGGCGTAGGTGAGATTGAAGACGGGTAACTCCTCGGCCCCTGATTCGGCGACGGCATGTTCGGGCTCGTCTCGGGGGCGGGGTGCGGATAATATGTAGGCTGATTGATGATGGTGTTGTCAGATCCGTCGCCCCGCAAATCGATCTATCCCCCGCGTCAGTAAAAGCTCTGCGCGATTGACGGTAGAGGTGACGGTAAGGCTCATTTCAATTTCAGCCTATCCCTTTAGCCAAGCGGGCTCGGGCGGCTTGTTGATGATCGAGTGGGAGTGATCCCCGGCGTTGTATGAAGAAACCGGCTTAGGCCGGTTCTTTCATGCCTGCAGATCGGTGCTGCGGCAACCCGTCTCTGTTTGCGGACTCGTTTTTCAAGTGATGAAAATGAGAAGATACCGCAATTGAGTATGGCTACAGGTTGCCGAGGATGAAAATGTCGTTTACCCGCAGACAAGTGCTCGCCGGCCTGGGTGGCCTCGGTGTTGCCGGCCTGGGCGCCGGTGGCGTGCGTTACTGGCTGGGGCGCCCGGAAAATGTGGCGACTCACGACTATGAGCTGATCGCTGCGCCGCTTGATCTGGAGCTGGTGCCGGGGCAGGTGACGCCGGCCTGGGCTTATGGCGGACAGGCGCCAGGTGTCGAATTGCGCTGTCGGCAGGGTGAGCGTTTGCGGGTGCGCTTCATCAACAAGCTGGATGTACAGAGCACCATCCATTGGCACGGCATTCGTCTACCGCTGGAAATGGACGGCGTGCCCTATGTCTCCCAGGCACCGGTGCTGCCGGGCGAGTACTTCGATTACGACTTCATCTGCCACGATGCTGGCAGCTTCTGGTATCACCCGCATACCACCAGCGCCGAGCAATTGGGACGCGGCCTGGTCGGGCCGTTGATCGTCGAGGAGCGCGAGCCGAGCGGCTTTGGCCATGAGCGCACGTTGAGTCTGAAGACCTGGCATATCGATGAGCGGGGTGCCTTCACCGAGTTTCTGGTGCCGCGTCAGGCGGCGCGTGAGGGTACGCGTGGGCGCTTGACTACCATCAACGGTGAACCCAGTCCGACTCTCGAGTTGCCGGCAGGGCAGGTGGTGCGTCTGCGTCTGATCAATGTCGACAACACCGTGACCTATCGGCTCAATTTGCCGGGTGGAGAGGCGCGCATCTATGCGCTGGACGGTAATCCGGTGCAGCCGCGCCCCTTGGGCAAGGAATACTGGCTGGGGCCGGGCATGCGCATCGATCTGGCGCTGAGGGTGCCGGCAGCCGGTGAAGCGTTGTCGCTGCGCAATGGGCCGCTGCGTCTGGCGACGCTCAAGGGTGTAGCCACTGGCGAAACGACGGGAAGCTGGCCGCCGCCCCTGCCGGCCAACCCGATTGCCGAGCCGGATCTGGCGCGCGCCGAAACGCTGCGTTTCAACTTCGAGTGGGCGGCGATGCTGTCCGGTAACGTTGAGCGTGGCGGCAGTTACAAGTATTGGCAGATCAACGGTCAGGCCTGGGATATCAATGACAAAACCTGTGCCGAGCGCCCGATTGCCACGCTGAAGAAGGATGGCCACTACATCTTCGTGCTCCGCAACATGGCGCAGTACCAGCACCCGATTCACCTGCACGGCATGACCTTCAAGGTGCTGAGCTCGGATCGACGCAAAATCATTCCCTACTTCACCGACACCTACCTGTTGGGCAAGAACGAGACGGCGCGCATCGCCTTCGTCGCCGACAATCCCGGTGTGTGGATGTTCCACTGCCACGTCATCGACCATATGGAAACGGGGCTGATGGCGGCCATCGAAGTGGTGTAGGGTAGGCGCCGTTTTTCGCCGGCACCCTATGGATTGTTGCAATGAAACGACCGCAGATCATCGACCGCTCGCGTGACGAGCACTTCATGCGCCTGGCGCTGGCGCAGGCGCATCTGGGGGCTGAGCAGGGCGAGGTGCCGGTCGGTGCCGTGCTGGTGCAGGGCGGTGAGGTGGTGGGGCAGGGGTTCAACTGCCCGATTTTGCGTCACGACCCCAGCGCCCATGCCGAGATGGTGGCGATCCGTGCGGCGGCGCAAAGCGTGCAGAACTATCGACTGCCCGGCAGCACCCTGTACGTCACCCTGGAACCCTGCAGCATGTGCGCAGGTTTGATCGTGCATGCGCGGATCGCCCGCGTGGTGTTCGCCGCCAGCGAGCCGCGTGCGGGGGTGGCGATCAGTCAGGGGCAGTTCTTCGATCAGGCTTTTCTCAACCACCGCGTGCAGGTGGAAGGGGGCTTGCTGGCCGAAGAGAGCGGGGCGCTGTTGAAAGCGTTCTTCAAGGCTCGGCGCGCCTGAGTGACGTAGCCCGGATGCAATCCGGGGCAAATGCGGGCTGTCGAACCTCTGCCAGGATTGCGTCTTGCCACTTGGTGCGAGTGGCGCACCCTACAAGGGCGGGGTTTGTTCTTCTTCGGGTTTACGCTTGTCGATGCCGGGCAGGTGAGCGCCGCTTTCAGCCACTTGCGTGCCTTCCAGTTGCGGCTGGGTCACCCAGGTCAGGATGTCGTAGTAGCGGCGGATGTTGCGCACGAAATGCACCGGCTCACCGCCACGCGCATAGCCGTAACGGGTCTTGCTGTACCACTGCTTTTGCGCCAAACGCGGCAGGATCTTCTGCACATCGGCCCATTTGTTCGGGTCCAGGCCTTCGGCCTCGGTCAGCTTGCGTGCGTCTTCCAGGTGACCACCGCCAACGTTGTAGGCAGCCAGGGCGAACCAGGTGCGATCCGGCTCCTGAATGCCTTCAGGCAGTTGCTGATGAATCTGCACGAAGTAGCGGGCACCGCCGTCGATGCTCTGCTTGGGGTCGAGGCGATTGGAGACGCCGACCGACTGCGCGGTGCGTTGAGTGAGCATCATCAGGCCACGCACGCCGGTCTTGGAGGTGGCATTGGGTTGCCACAGCGACTCCTGATAGCCCATGGCAGCCAGCAGGCGCCAGTCCACCTGATTGGCCTGACCGGCCTGGCGGAACATCTTCTCGTAGCGCGGCAGGCGCTGTTGCAGGTGTTGGGCAAAGGTGTAGGCGCCGACATAGCCGAGTACGTCGACATGGCCGTAGTAGCGCTCTTTCAGGCGCTGCAGGGTGCCATTGGCTTCGGCGCGCTCAAGAAAGGCATTGATTTCCTGCAACAGGCTGTCATCTTCGCCAGCGGCCACGGCCCAGCGCATGCTGTTGGTATCGCCCAGGTCGAAGGCTACGCGCACGTTGGGGAAATACACTTGGTTCATCGCCAGCTCGTTGGAGTCGACCAGGGTCAGGTCGATCTGCCCTTCGTCGACCATGCGCAGCAGGTCGACCACTTCCACCGCGTCAGACACCTCGAACGCCAGCTGCGGCTGCTCCAGCTTGAGCGCTTCCAGCTGTTCGGCATGGCTGCTGCCGGCGAGCACCAGAATGCGTTTGCCAATCAGATCTTCAGGCTTGGTCGGGCGGCTTTCGCCCTGGCGATAGATGATCTGCGGAGTCACTTCCAGGTACGGAATCGAGAAGCGCGCCTGGCGCAGGCGCAGGGGTGTGTCGACGAGGCCGGCGGCAGCCATGACCGGGCCGTCGCTGCGAGCCAGGCTGGAAAACAGGCTGTCGAGGTTGTCGGCAGTTTCGATCTTCAGTTCCAGGCCCAGATCGGTGGCGAAGCGTTTGGCCAGTTCGTATTCGAAACCGGTGGCGCCGTTGCGATCCTGGAAGTAGGTGGCGGGACTGTTGCGAGTAACCACGCGCAGCTCACCCTCCGCCTTTACCTGCTCGAGTACGCTGGGCTTGGGGTCTTCGCCACAGCCAGCAAGCATCAGGAGGGTGCCAATCGCCAACAGCCCTGTGGCGCAACGCATGCGTGTCGCAGGTCGTGCAAACATCGGCGCAGTATACGCAAAGCGCAGGCGGCGCCATATCTCGACAGCGCAGCGCTTCTCTGCTAGCGCTCGCCCGTCTCGAAAGCATCCGGTACGGGTGCTGCGAGCGCGGCTTTAGGCTAGAATGCACGGCCTCCAAGTACACACTCTTGCCCAGAGGCTGTCCCGACGATGTTGATTCTGCGCGGCGCTCCCGCCCTTTCCGCTTTCCGCCATGGCAAATTGCTCGAGCAACTGACCAGCAAGGTGCCGGCCGTGACCGGGCTGTACGCCGAGTTCGCGCATTTCGCCGATGTCACCGGCGTACTCGACGCCGATGAGGAGCAAGTGCTGGCCCGCCTGCTCAAGTACGGCCCGAGCGTGCCGGTGCAGGAGCCCAGCGGCAAGCTGTTCCTGACCATTCCGCGTTTCGGCACCATTTCGCCCTGGTCGAGCAAGGCCAGCGACATTGCCCGTAACTGTGGCCTGGCCAAGGTTCAGCGTCTGGAACGTGGTATCGCCTATTACGTCAGCGGCGAACTGAGCGAAGCCGACAGCACTGCCGTCGCCAGCCTGCTGCACGACCGCATGACCCAGCTTGTTCTGAATGCCCTCGAGGACGCCGCCGCGCTGTTCAGTCATGCCGAGCCCAAGCCGCTGACCGCCGTGGACGTGCTCGGCGGTGGCCGCGCCGCGCTGGAACAGGCCAACCTGGATCTGGGCCTGGCCCTGGCCGAGGACGAAATCGACTACCTGGTGAAGAGCTTCAATGACCTGGGGCGCAATCCGCACGACATCGAGCTGATGATGTTCGCCCAGGCCAACTCCGAGCACTGCCGCCACAAGATCTTCAATGCCAGCTGGGACATCGACGGCGAGAGCCAGGACAAGTCGCTGTTCGGCATGATCAAGAACACCTACCAGATGCACAGCGAAGGCGTGCTGTCCGCCTACAAGGACAATGCCTCGGTGATCAAAGGCCACACCGCCGGGCGCTTCTTCCCCAATCCTGAAACCCGCCAGTACGGCGCGGTGCAGGAGCCGGTGCACATCCTGATGAAGGTCGAGACGCACAACCACCCGACTGCCATCGCCCCGTTCCCCGGCGCCGCCACCGGCTCCGGCGGCGAGATTCGCGACGAAGGCGCCACCGGTCGTGGCGCCAAGCCCAAGGCCGGCCTGACCGGCTTCTCGGTCTCCAACCTGAACATCCCCGATTTCCTTCAGCCTTGGGAAAAGCCCTACGGCAAGCCCGAGCGCATCGTCAGCGCGCTGGATATCATGATCGAAGGCCCGCTGGGCGCCGCCGCGTTCAACAACGAGTTCGGTCGCCCGGCGCTCAACGGTTACTTCCGCACCTTCGAACAGGCGGTCAGCAGCCCGCGCGGTGAGGAAGTACGTGGCTACCACAAGCCGATCATGCTCGCCGGCGGTCTCGGCAACATCCGCGAGAACCACGTACAGAAGGGCGAGATTTCCGTCGGTGCCAAACTGATCGTGCTCGGTGGCCCGGCCATGCTCATCGGCCTGGGCGGCGGCGCTGCTTCGTCGATGGCCACCGGTGCCAGCTCGGCCGATCTGGATTTTGCCTCGGTGCAGCGCGAGAACCCGGAAATGGAACGCCGTTGCCAGGAGGTCATCGACCGCTGCTGGCAGTTGGGCGAGGCCAATCCGATCAAGTTCATCCACGACGTCGGCGCCGGTGGTATCTCCAATGCCCTGCCGGAGCTGATCAACGACGGTGGTCGCGGTGGCCGTTTCGAGCTGCGTAACGTGCCCAACGATGAACCGGGTATGGCTCCGCACGAAATCTGGTGCAACGAGTCGCAGGAGCGTTACGTGCTGTCCGTCGATGCGGCCGACTTCGAGCGCTTCCAAGCCATCTGCGAACGCGAGCGTTGCCCCTTCGCCGTGGTCGGCGAGGCCACTGCAGAGCCGCACCTGACCGTCACCGACAGCCACTTCAGCAACACCCCGGTGGACATGCCGCTGGAAGTGCTGCTGGGCAAACCGCCGCGCATGCACCGTAGTGTCAGCCGCGAAGCCGAGCGGGGTGATGATTTCAGCGCCGCCAGCGTCGATATCGAAGAAGCCCTGGGTCGTGTGCTGCATCACCCGGCCGTGGCCAGCAAGAGCTTCCTGATCACCATCGGCGACCGCACCATTACCGGTCTGGTTGCTCGCGACCAGATGGTCGGCCCGTGGCAGGTACCGGTGGCCGATTGCGCCGTGACCGCCACCAGCTTTGACGTCTACACCGGCGAAGCCATGGCCATGGGCGAGCGCACGCCGCTGGCGCTGCTCGACGCACCGGCCTCCGGCCGCATGGCGGTGGGTGAGACCATTACCAACCTGGCCGCTGCACGCATCGAGAAAATCTCCGACATCAAACTGTCGGCCAACTGGATGGCCGCTGCCGGCCACCCCGGAGAAGACGCCCGCCTCTATGACACCGTCAAGGCAGTCGGCATGGAGCTGTGCCCGGCACTGGGCATCACCATTCCGGTGGGCAAGGACTCCATGTCCATGAAAACCCGCTGGCAGGACGAAGGCGTCGACAAGAGCGTGACTTCGCCGCTGTCGCTGGTGATCACCGGTTTTGCTCCGGTGCAGGACATCCGCCAGACCCTGACTCCGCAACTGCGTATGGACAAGGGCGAGACCGACCTGATTCTGATCGACCTCGGTCGCGGCCAGAACCGCATGGGCGCCTCGATCCTGGCGCAGGTCTATGCGCAGATCGGCCAGCAGGTGCCGGACCTCGACGACGCCGAAGACCTCAAGGCCTTCTTCGCCGTGATCCAGGGCCTGAATGCCGACGGCCACCTGCTGGCTTACCACGACCGTTCCGACGGCGGTCTGCTGACCACCGTGCTGGAAATGGCCTTCGCTGGTCATTGCGGTCTGTCGCTGAACCTCGACGCGCTGGCTGATGACAGCTCCGAGCTTCCAGCCGTGCTGTTCAACGAAGAGCTGGGTGCGGTGATCCAGGTACGCCAGGACGCCACGCCAGAAGTGCTGGCGCAGTTCAGCGCTGCCGGTCTGGACGACTGCGTGGCCGTGATCGGTCAGGCCGTGAACAACAGCGACGTCAGCATCAGCTTCAATGGCGAGCCGGTGTTCGCTGGTGATCGTCGTCTGCTGCAGCGTCAGTGGGCCGAGACCAGCTATCGCATCCAGCGTCTGCGCGACAACGCCCAGGGGGCCGATCAGGAATTCGACCTGCTACTGGAAGAAGACAACCCCGGCCTTTCGGTCAAGCTCGGCTTCGACGTCAATCAGGACATTGCTGCGCCCTACATCAAGAAGGGCGTGCGTCCGCAAGTGGCGATCCTGCGCGAGCAGGGCGTCAATGGCCAGGTGGAAATGGCCGCCGCGTTCGACCGCGCCGGCTTCTCCGCCATCGACGTGCACATGAGCGATATCCTCGCCGGCCGCGTCAGCCTTGAAGAGTTCAAAGGTCTGGTGGCATGCGGCGGTTTCTCCTACGGCGACGTGCTCGGCGCCGGTGAAGGCTGGGCCAAGTCGGTGCTGTTCAACGCTCGCGCCCGCGATGCCTTCCAGGGTTTCTTCGAGCGGCGCGACAGCTTCGCCCTCGGCGTGTGCAACGGCTGCCAGATGATGAGCAACCTGCACGAGCTGATCCCGGGTACCGAGTTCTGGCCGCACTTCGTGCGCAACCGCTCCGAGCAGTTCGAAGCGCGCGTGGCCATGGTGCAGATTCAGGAGTCGGCGTCGATCTTCCTGCAGGGCATGGCCGGTTCGCGCATGCCGATCGCCATCGCTCACGGCGAGGGTCATGCCGAGTTCGAGAGCGAGGAGGCGCTGCTGGAGGCGGATCTGTCCGGCACCGTGGCCCTGCGCTACGTCGATAACCACGGCAAGGTCACTGAAGCCTACCCGGCCAACCCCAACGGTTCGCCGCGTGGCATTACCGGCCTGACCAGCCGCGACGGCCGCGTGACCATCATGATGCCGCACCCGGAGCGGGTATTTCGCGCCGTACAGAACTCCTGGCGCCCGGACGAGTGGCAGGAAGACGGCGGCTGGATGCGCATGTTCCGCAACGCCCGAGTGTGGGTGGACTAAAAGCGGTCGCGTAGCGGCCCTCTGCTAACCCTCTCCCGCTTGCGGGAGAGGGTGCCCGAAGGGCGGGAGAGGGAAAGCGGCCGCGCACCAGTCTTCTGACGACCCTCTCCCATTTATGGGGCGAAGAGGCGCGCTTTGGAAGCACTGCTTCCTGCGCCGATGAGCGCCTGATCGCGAAGCGATCAAGCCGGGGCGCGGAGCGGGGTGCCCGAAGGGCGGGAGAGGGCCAAAGCGGCCGCGCTCCGATCCAGCTTGAGCTGGCACCGGTGTATAGCGAACGCCGAACCCTCTCCCCAGCCCTCTCCACTAGGCGTGCCCCCAATAAATGGGAGAGGGAGCCGATCGTGGAGCGCGTAACCCGGATGCAATCCGGGATAACCGTTGCCACACCGTCACCCGGATTTCATCCAGGCTACACAGGCCCAGCCATGGCCGATGATCCTCTCCCCATCCTCCCCGAAGTTCGCCTAGTCAGGCCTGGCGAAACTCATCATCTATGCCGCTGCGGGCATTCGCCCGACATGCCGAACTGCACACCCGACTGCGTCCAGTCTCTGATTCTGCAGCCCGAGCGCGAGCAGCGTCTGCTGCTATGCCGCTGTAGCCGATCCGCAAACCTGCCCTACTGCGATGGCAGTCACAGCCCGCCGACCACCGGTCTGGCCGACAAATGGCGGCGCTTTTTCAGCGGTCGCTGAGAACGCCACGCCCTTTGCCTGAGTCGAAAGCAACGAATCGTTTTAATGCTGCGTATGGATTTGTGCGGGCGATCTCAAGACAACTTCATGGCGCAATGACATCATATTGGCGTCATGGCTTGTCTGTTGTTCGGTTGCCCATCTGCGGAGAACTTGATGTACAAACTGTGTTTTTACGTGCCGGAAGCCTATCTGGAGCCGGTGAAAAAGGCGGTGTTCGCAGCCGGCGGCGGGCGCATCGGGCGGTACGACAACTGCTGCTGGCAGGTGTTGGGCCAAGGTCAGTTCCGCGCTCTGGAAGGTAGCCAGCCGTTTATCGGTCAGGTTGGCAGCGTCGAGCAGGTTGCCGAGTGGAAGGTGGAAATGGTCGTTGCCGACGAGTTGATCCACGATGCCGTGAAGGCACTGAAGAAGAGTCATCCTTACGAAACACCGGCCTTCGATGTCTGGCGCTTGTCCGATCTGCAGTTCTGAATCACCTCAGCTAAGGCCTGCAACGCAGCCCTTCGTAGGAGCCCCGCCTCGGGGCGAAGCTTTTCGCCTCAGCGCGGCACGGGTTCGCGGCGGGGCGCCGCTCCTACAGGTTCAACGGGCGATTCAGTGTCTGGCTCAGGGCCTGATTTCGATCAGCGTCCCATCCTTGACCAGGCTCCATACCTCGCGCATGTCGTCGTTCTTCATGGCGATGCAGCCCTCGGTCCAGTCCAGGGTGTGGAAGAACCACTCCGGATATTCCTCATCCAGTGGCGTGCCGTGAATCATGATCATGCTGCCCGGCGGCACCCCGGCTTCCTTGGCGCGAGCCAGATCGCGTGCGTTGGGGTAGGAGATATGCAGCGACATTTGGTACTTATCGCTCGGCTTGCGCCAATCGATCCAGTAGAAGCCTTCCGGTGTGCGCAGGTCGCCTTCGCGCTGTTTGGCACCATTGGGCTGCTTGCCCAGGGAAATACGGTACGACTTGATGGTTTCGCCACGCTGCTGCAGATGCAGTTTGCGCTCGGATTTGAGCACCAGCACCTTGTCCACGGTCTGCTGGCTGGTCGCAGGCGTGGTGCTGGCCAGGGCGTTGAAGCTGAGAGTCAGGCAAAGCAGGGGCAACAACCAGCGCATCGGGAACGTCCGCAAGGGTCAACGGGGTGTGTAGTGGGCACGCAGCGCTTCGAGTGGCTCATTGCGTAGCGGAAAGAGATTCTGCCGACGGTCGGCGAAGAAGCATTCTAAGGTACGGCCTATGGTCGGGAAAGCCAGCTCTGACCAAGGGATTTCGCTCTCTGCAAACAATCGCACCTCCAGGCTTTCCTCGCCGACGGCAAAATCCAGGTCGACCAGTTCGGCGCGAAACAGCATGTACACCTGGCTGATGTGCGGCAGATCGAAGAAGGTATAGAGGCTCAGGTCGCGTACGCGGGCGCAGGCTTCTTCGAGGGTCTCACGGGCGGCGGCCTGTTCGGTTGTTTCGCCGTTTTCCATGAAGCCGGCCGGCAACGTCCAGTAGCCGCGGCGCGGCTCGATGGCGCGGCGGCACAGCAGCACCTGGTCGCCCCACACAGGCAGGCAGCCGGCAACGATACGCGGATTTTCGTAATGCACGGTGGCGCAGTGGCCGCAGACATGGCGCATGCGATTGTCGCCCGCGGGGATCATGCGGGTGACCGGGTTGCCGCACTGGCTGCAGAATTTCATGCCCGTTCCTCTTTTTCTGGCGTTATCTTGGCCGGCTGAGAGGTGGCCGGCAAGCCCGCTATTGCGGCCGGCCTGTCCTGTCGTCGGGGTTGGGCGGCCGCGTGCTTTCATGCCATGATGCCTGGCAAAACAAGACTCCGAGTATGCCCATGCTGGACGAGTTGCTCCATCGTGTGCGCGGTTACAGTCCGCGCCCTCTGGAGACCGAGCGCAGCTTCCCCGAAGCGGCGGTGCTGGTCCCGATTACCCGCAGTGACGAACCTGAGCTGGTGCTGACCCTGCGCGCCAGCGGTTTGTCGACCCACAGTGGCGAGGTTGCCTTTCCCGGTGGCCGGCGTGACCCGGAAGACCGCGATCTGGTGGACACCGCACTGCGCGAGGCCGAGGAGGAAATTGGCCTGCCACCTGGTTTGGTCGAGATGGTTGGGCCGCTCAGCAGCCTGGTGTCGCGCCACGGCATTCAGGTCACGCCCTACGTCGGGCTGGTGCCGGATTACGTCGAGTACAAGCCCAACGACGCTGAGATCGCCTCGGTATTCTCGGTGCCGCTGGAGTTCTTCCGCAGCGACCCGCGCGAAGTCACCCACCGTATCGACTACTTAGGGCAGAGCTGGTACGTGCCGTCCTACACCTATGGCGAGTACCGCATCTGGGGCCTGACCGCGATCATGGTGGTGGAGTTGGTCAACCTGATCTTCGACGATGCGCAGATCGCTCTGCACCAGCCCCCCGAACACTTCATACACCTGCGCTGATAGCGCCGAGGACTGACAAGCATGAAATACCGCCTGGGAAGCTCCCGTGTCGACGCCCATCCCGAGAGCTGGGTCGCACCAAGCGCCGACCTGATCGGCAAGGTTCGCCTGGAGGCCGGCGCCAGTGTCTGGTTCGGCGCCGTGTTGCGCGGCGACAACGAACTGATCCATATCGGCGAGAACAGCAACGTGCAGGACGGTAGCGTCATGCACACCGACATGGGCTTTCCGCTTACGCTGGGCAAGGGCGTCACCGTCGGCCACAACGTGATGATGCACGGCTGCAGCGTGGACGATTACAGCCTGATCGGCATCAACTCGGTGATCCTCAACGGCGCCAAGATCGGCAAGTACTGCATCATCGGCGCCAACAGCCTGATTCCCGAAGGCAAGGTGATTCCCGACGGCAGCCTGGTCATGGGCAGCCCGGGCAAGGTGGTGCGCGAGCTCACCGAGCCGCAGAAGAAGATGCTGGAGGCCAGCGCCGCGCATTACGTTCATAATGCGCAGCGCTATTCCCGTGAGCTGGTGCCTGATGACGATGAGTGATGTACAAAAACCGGTGCGCTCACCCTGTGTGCATGTCTGCGCGCTGGATGAGCAGGATATCTGCATCGGCTGTCAGCGTACCGCCGCCGAAATCACCCGTTGGGGCCGCATGGGCAATGCCGAGCGCCGCGAGGTACTGCAACGCTGCCTGGAGCGCGCCCGCGCTTCCGGTCTTTTACTGACTCCGTCCTGATTCACTGTTCGAGGAACACTCATGCCCCGTATTGGAACCCCTCTGTCGTCTTCTGCGACCCGTGTGCTGCTGTGTGGCTGCGGCGAACTCGGCAAGGAAGTGGTGATCGAGCTGCAGCGCCTGGGCTGTGAGGTCATCGGTGTTGATCGTTATGCCAATGCGCCGGCCATGCAGGTGGCGCACCGCAGCCACGTCATCGACATGCTCGATGGTGCAGCCCTGCGTGCAGTGATCGAAAAGGAACAGCCGCACTACATCGTGCCCGAGATCGAGGCGATCGCCACGGCCACGCTGGTCGAGCTGGAAACCGAAGGCTTCAACGTGGTGCCGACCGCACGTGCCGCACAGCTGACCATGAACCGCGAAGGCATTCGTCGTCTGGCGGCCGAGGAGCTGGGCCTGCCCACCTCGCCGTATCATTTCTCCGACACCTTTGAGGACTACGCCGCCGCGGTGAAATCCGTCGGCTACCCCTGCGTGGTCAAGCCGATCATGAGCTCTTCCGGCAAAGGCCAGAGCGTCCTGAAAAGCGACGCCGACCTGCAGCGCGCCTGGGACTACGCTCAGGAAGGCGGCCGCGCCGGCAAGGGGCGGGTGATCGTCGAGGGGTTCATCGATTTCGACTACGAAATCACCCTGCTTACCGTGCGTCATGTCGGTGGTACCAGCTTCTGCGCCCCGATTGGCCACCGCCAGGAGAACGGTGACTACCAGGAGTCCTGGCAGCCGCAACCGATGAGCCCGAAGGCGCTGGCCGAATCCGAGCGCGTGGCGCTGGCAGTGACCGAGGCACTCGGTGGCCGTGGCCTGTTCGGTGTCGAGCTGTTCGTCAAGGGCGATCAGGTGTGGTTCAGCGAAGTTTCGCCGCGCCCGCACGACACCGGTCTGGTGACGCTGATTTCCCAGGAATTGTCCGAGTTCGCCCTGCATGCCCGCGCCATTCTCGGTCTGCCAATTCCGGCAATCCGCCAGATGGGCCCGTCGGCGTCGGCGGTGATTCTGGTGGAGGGCAATTCGCAGCAGGCCAGCTTCGCCAACCTCGGCGCCGCGCTGAGCGAGCAAGACACGGCGCTGCGCCTGTTCGGCAAACCCGAAGTCAAGGGCCAGCGCCGCATGGGCGTGGCGCTGGCACGTGACGAATCCATCGAGGCTGCACGTGCCAAGGCGCTGCGCAGCGCGCAAGCGGTTCGCGTCCAGCTGTGAGTCGGCATGCGCTGTGGTGGCTGGCAACTGTGCCATTGCTGCCACTGGCGCTGCCTCTGGCCCTGAACACCCGGCGCACCGCCTTGCGCCTGCCGGTTGCGCAGGGCGAGCCGAGCGGTGTCGCCGCTGCGCATCTTCCGGGTGAGCCGCTGCACCTGCTGTTGATCGGTGAGTCGACCGTGGCAGGCGTTGGGGTCACCCACTTCGATCAATCGCTGGCAAGTTGCCTGGCCGCCGCCCTGGCTGAGCGCCTGGGGCGACCGGTGCGCTGGCGCGCCTGTGGCGAAAATGGCATCACCGCGCCTGAGGCCCATGAACGCCTGTTACCGCAGGCATTGATGGAGCCCGCGGACCTGGCGCTGCTGGTGTTCGGCGTCAATGACACCACCCACCTGACACCGAGCAAGCGTTGGCTGCAGTCACTGGCCGGGATGGCCGCTGCGCTGGGCGAGCAGGGCTGTCACGTGGCATTCAGCGGCGTACCGCCGTTGCAGCACTTCAGCGCCTTGCCCTGGTTGCTGCGGCAGTTGATGGGCTGGCGGGCCCGCTTGCTGGATGCTGAGTTGCAGGGCCTGGCGCAACGCCTTGGCGCATTGCATTGCCGGCTGGACCTGCCGTTCGAAGCGCATTACCTGGCCGAGGATGGCTATCACCCATCGGCAATGGGCTACCGACGCTGGGCCGATGGCCTGGCCGAGCGTCTCACTCCGTCGTTGCAGCGTCCGGTTTGACCTTTTTCACCTGCCACACGCGGACGCTCTTCACCCGGTTGTCCGCCGCCTGCAGGATCTCCAGGCGATAGGGGCCGATCTTCAGGCAGACGCTGCTGTCAGGGATGGTCTCCAGGGCTTCGGTGATCAGGCCATTGAGGGTCTTGGGACCATCGCTGGGCAGATGCCAGCCGAGAGTCTTGTTCACTTCGCGAATGTAGGCGGCGCCGTCGATGACCAGCGTGCCGTCTTCTTGCGGATGAATGTCGGGGCTGCGCAGGCTGTCCTGGTTGCTGAAGTCGCCGACGATCTCTTCGAGGATATCTTCCAGGGTGACGATGCCGATCACCTCGCCATACTCGTCGACGACGATGCCGATGCGCCGCTTCTGCTTCTGGAAATTGATCAGCTGGGTCGCCAGCGGCGTGTTTTCCGGGATGAAATAGGGCTCGTTGCAGGCTGCCAGCAAGCTGTCCTTGGTCAACTGGTTGTGGCTCAGCAGGCGGGCGATCTGGCGCATGTGCACCACGCCTTCGATCTGATTGATGTCGCCACGAAACACCGGCAGGCGCGTGTGAGAGGTGCTACGCAACTGACCGATGATGATTTCCAGGTCGTCGTCCAGGTCGATGCCGGCCACCTCGTTGCGCGGGATCATGATGTCGTCCACCGTCACCCGTTCGAGGTCGAGGATGCTCAGCAGCATGCTCTGGCGGTTCGTCGGCAGTTCTGAGCCGGACTCACGCACCACGCTGCGCAGTTCCTCGGTGGACAGACTGTCGCTGACGCGCTGCGTCGGGTCGATGCCGAACAGGCGCAGCAGGCCGTTGCTGATCACGCTGGTCAGCCAGACCACCGGGTAGAGCAGGCGTAACAGCAGGCTCAGTACGCGGCTGGCAGGGAAGGCCACCAGTTCCGGGCGTAGCGCGGCCAGGGTCTTGGGCGTAATCTCGCCGAAGATCAGTACGATGATGGTCAGGCCTGCGGTGGCGATGGCGATACCGGCCTCACCCCACATGTCCACCGCCAGCACTGTGGCGATGGAAGCGGCGAGGATGTTGACCACGTTGTTGCCGACCAGGATGGTGCCGAGCAGGCGATCCGGGCGATCCAGCAGGCGGGTGACGCGCTTGGCGCCCTTGTGGCCCTCCTTGGCCAGATGCTTGAGCCGGTAGCGGTTGAGGCTGAGCAGGCCGGTCTCGGAGCTGGAGAAGAACGCCGAGCAGAGGATGAGGAAAAACAACAGGCCGAGCAGGTAGCTCGAATGTATGTCGTCCATGACGTCTGCCTCAGATGTGCAGGATGAATTCGCGTACCAGCTTGCTGCCGAAATAGGCCAGCATCAGCAGACAGAACCCGGCGAGGGTCCAGCGAATGGCCTTGTGCCCGCGCCAGCCGAGCTGGTGGCGCCCCCACAGCAGCACAGCGAAAACCACCCAGGCGAAGCAGGACAGGAAGGTCTTGTGCGCCAGGTGCTGAGCGAACAGATCATCGATGTACAGCGCGCCGGACAGCAGCGACAGCGACAGCAGCAGCCAGCCGGCGAAGAGAAAGCCGAACAGCAGGCTTTCCATGGTTTGCAGGGGTGGAAAGTTGCGGATCAGCCCGGACGGGTGCTTGTGCTTGAGCTGATGGTCCTGCAACAGCAGCAGGATCGACTGGAACACGGCGATGGTGAGCATGCCGTAAGCCATGATCGAGAACAGGATGTGGGCGAGGATGCCGGGGTGCTCGTTGATCGGGTTGATGGTGCCACTGGGCATGAATTCGGCCGCCAGCACGGTCAGTGTGCCGAGCGGGAACAGCAATAGCAGCAGGTTTTCCACCGGGATGCGCAAGCAGGCCAGCAGAATCAGGCCGATAACCGCCCAGGCAATCAGGCTGGCTGCGTTGAAGAAGTCCAGGTTGAGGCCGTGTACGTCATACAGCTGGTAGAACAGGCTGATGCCGTGCAGGCACAAGGCGAGCACACCTAGCGACGCCAGCAGGCGTTTGTCGGGGATGCTGCGCTGCGTCAGACGCAGGCCTTGGTAAGCGGCGGCGCCGGCATAGAGGAGGGCGGCGGCGAGACTGGGCAACAGAGGGTGCATAAATCCGTGTAAGGCGAGCCCGAAAGGCGCTGAGTGTGGCACAGAAGGGCGTCAGCACGAAAGACCGCCGGCGGTGTCGGCAGCTCGGCGACTTCGCTATAATCCGCCGCCTGTCGCACACCCGGCGCGCCGGGTCGCACCTATCAAAGGAACGCGCATGTTCGAAAATCTTACCGATCGCCTGTCCCAGACGCTGCGTAATGTCACGGGCAAGGCCAAGCTGACCGAAGACAACATCAAGGATACGCTGCGCGAAGTGCGCATGGCCCTGCTCGAGGCCGACGTGGCTCTGCCGGTGGTCAAGGACTTCGTCGGCAAGGTCAAGGATCGCGCCGTTGGTACCGAAGTCTCCAAGAGCCTGACGCCGGGCCAGGCCTTCGTGAAGATCGTTCGCGCCGAGCTGGAAGAGCTGATGGGCGCTGCCAACGAAGACTTGGCGCTCAATGCAACTCCGCCAGCCGTGGTGCTGATGGCCGGCCTGCAGGGCGCGGGCAAGACCACCACCGCCGGCAAACTGGCCAAGTTCCTCAAGGAGCGCAAGAAGAAGTCTGTGCTGCTGGTGTCGGTCGACGTCTACCGTCCGGCGGCAATCAAACAGTTGGAAACCCTGGCGGGCGACCTCGGGGTGACTTTCTTCCCCTCCGATGCCAGTCAGAAGCCGGTGGATATCGCCAACGCAGCGATCCGCGAAGCCAAGCTGAAGTTCATCGACGTGGTCATCCTCGATACCGCCGGTCGCCTGGCCATTGATGCCGAGATGATGGCCGAGATCCAGGCGCTGCACGCAGCCGTCAAACCGGTCGAAACGCTGTTCGTGGTCGACGCCATGACCGGCCAGGACGCCGCCAACACCGCCAAGGCGTTCGGCGAGGCGTTGCCGCTGACTGGTGTGGTGCTGACCAAGGTCGACGGTGACGCCCGTGGTGGCGCTGCCTTGTCCGTCCGTCATATCACCGGCAAGCCGATCAAGTTCATCGGTATGGGCGAGAAGAGCGACGCGCTCGAGCCCTTCCATCCGGATCGTATCGCCTCGCGCATCCTCGGCATGGGTGATGTGCTCAGCCTGATCGAACAGGCCGAGCAGACCCTTGATCGCGAGAAGGCCGAGAAACTCACCAAGAAGCTGAAGAAGGGCAAGGGCTTCGATCTCGAAGACTTCCGTGATCAGCTGCAGCAGATGAAAAACATGGGCGGCCTCGGCGGTCTGATGGACAAGCTGCCGTCCATCGGTGGCGTTAATCTGTCGCAGATGGGCAATGCTCAAGGTGCGGCGGAGAAGCAGTTCAAGCAGATGGAGGCGATCATCAACTCGATGACGCCGGCCGAGCGCCGCGATCCGGACATCATCAGTGGCTCGCGCAAGCGCCGCATCGCTATGGGTTCCGGTACCCAGGTGCAGGACATCGGTCGCTTGATCAAGCAGCACAAGCAGATGCAGAAGATGATGAAGAAATTCACCGCCAAGGGCGGTATGGCCAAGATGATGCGCGGCATGGGCGGCATGCTTCCGGGTGGCGGCGGAATGCCGAAATTCTGAGGCCTGTACGCCGGCCGATGGTCGTCCGGAAAAAGAGATTTGCAAACCGCCGCATAATCCTTAAAATATGCGGCCTTTCGGGCCTAGGCCCATTTTTGATGTGTGCCTCAAGTTAGCACCGACTACAGGAACGATGTTCTCATGGTAACTATTCGTCTCGCTCGTGGCGGCTCCAAAAAGCGCCCCTTCTACCACCTGACCGTGACCAACAGCCGCAATGCGCGCGACGGTCGCTTCGTAGAGCGTATCGGTTTCTTCAACCCGATCGCCGCGGGTGCTGAAGTCAAGCTGTCCGTCAATCAAGAGCGTGCTGCCTACTGGCTGAGCCAGGGCGCGCAGCCGTCTGAGCGCGTTGCTCAGCTGCTCAAGGAAGCTGCCAAGGCTGCTGCCTAAGCATCTTTATGAGTACGACGCCGGCCGTCGCCGAGGATTTGATCGTTCTCGGCAAGATTGTTTCGGTGCACGGCGTCAAGGGTGAAGTGAAGGTGTACTCCTTTACCGATCCCATCGATAACGTGCTCGATTACCGCAACTGGACGCTCAGGCGTGACGGTGAGGTAAAGAAAGTGGAACTGGCCAGCGGCCGCCTTCAGGGCAAGGTGCTGGTAGCCAGGTTGAAAGGTCTGGATGATCGCGAAATTGCGCGTACCTACGCCGGTTTCGAGATCTGCGTGCCGCGTAGCGAGTTGCCAGAGCTGGAAGATGGTGAGTTCTACTGGTACCAGTTACAGGGCTTGAAGGTCATTGATCAGGCAGAGCAGCTGCTCGGTGTGGTCGACCACTTGTTCGAGACCGGTGCCAACGATGTGATGGTGGTCAAGCCCTGCGCGGGCAGTCTGGATGATCGCGAGCGTCTGTTGCCCTACACGGGGCAGTGCGTGCTTTCGATTGACCTGGCAGCTGGTGAGATGCGGGTCGACTGGGATGCGGATTTCTAAGGCTCATGCGTGTAGAAGTCATCACCCTGTTCCCGGAAATGTTTGCCGCCATCGGCGAGTACGGCATCACCAGTCGAGCGGTCAAGCAGGAGCTTCTCAAGCTCAATTGCTGGAACCCGCGAGACTACACGACTGATCGTCACCATACGGTGGATGACCGCCCTTTCGGCGGTGGTCCGGGAATGGTGATGAAAATCAAGCCTCTCGAGGATGCCTTGGCCGGTGCCAGGCAAGCCGCGGGAGAGAAGGCGAAGGTGATCTACCTGTCGCCGCAGGGCCGTAGCCTGAATCAGGCGGCGGTCCGCGAGCTGGCGCAGGAGGATGCACTGATCCTGATCGCTGGTCGTTATGAAGGCATCGACGAGCGTTTCATTGAGGCGCATGTCGATGAGGAATGGTCGATTGGCGACTACGTCCTGTCCGGCGGTGAGCTGCCGGCCATGGTGCTGATCGACGCGGTGACGCGCCTTTTGCCTGGTGCATTGGGTCATGCCGATTCGGCCGAGGAGGACTCCTTTACGGATGGCCTGCTCGACTGCCCGCACTACACCCGCCCGGAGGTGTATGCGGATAAACGTGTTCCCGAAGTGTTGCTTAGTGGCAATCACGAACACATCCGGCGCTGGCGTTTGCAGCAGTCCCTTGGTCGGACCTGGGAACGTCGCGCTGATCTTCTGGATAGCCGCTCGCTTTCTGGAGAAGAGAAGAAGCTGCTGGAGGAATACATCCGCCAGCGGGACGATAGTTAACGTATCGATGATGGGCCGGGAGGCTTGTCTTAGGAGCGCAGCATGACCAACAAGATTATCCAGATGCTCGAAGCCGAGCAGATGAACAAAGAAATCCCGACTTTCGCCCCGGGCGACACCGTAGTCGTGCAAGTGAAAGTGAAGGAAGGCGACCGTCAGCGTCTGCAGGCCTTCGAAGGCGTGGTTATCGCCAAGCGTAACCGCGGCCTGAACAGCGCCTTCACCGTGCGCAAGATCTCCAGTGGTGTTGGTGTTGAGCGTACCTTCCAGACCTACAGCCCGCTGGTCGACAGCCTGAGCGTCAAGCGTCGCGGTGACGTGCGCAAAGCCAAGCTGTACTACCTGCGCGATCTGTCCGGCAAAGCCGCGCGCATCAAGGAAAAGCTGTCCTAAGTTTGGACGCTTCTCTGACAAAAGCAGCCTAAGGGCTGCTTTTGTCGTTTCTGGCCTCCAGTAATCATCAGTGGTAATGGCATGACCCCAAGAGAGCAAGAGATTCAGCGGCGCATCGCGCTGTCGGAAACCCGCGTGACCAAGGCGGTGTTTCCGCCGACCACCAATCATCACAACACCCTCTTCGGCGGCACCGCGCTGGCCTGGATGGACGAAGTGTCGTTCATCGCTGCCACGCGTTTCTGTCGTTTGCCGTTGGTGACGGTGTCCAGTGATCGCATCGATTTCAAGCATGCGATACCGGCCGGCTCCATCGTCGAATTGGTCGGGCGGGTGATCAAGGTGGGCAACACCAGTCTCAAGGTGGAGGTCGAGGTGTTCGTCGAGGGGCTGTATCAGGAAGGGCGCGAGCGGGCGATCAGCGGTAGTTTCAGCTTCGTCGCCGTCGATGATCAGCAGAAGCCAGTGCCGGTATTGCCGGGATTCGCTAGCTAGCCATTTGCCGGCCTTGGGCAAGGGCCGCTGATCGTCGGCCTGGTCTGCTGGTGCGTCGGGTGTTGGCTGTGGAACACTTGCCTACCCTGTAATTGAAGGTCAATCGATGCCTGCGCTGACTCACCCTCTGATCGAGCGCTTCCTCGAAGCCCTATGGTTGGAAAAAGGGCTTTCCGCCCATACTCAGGCCGCCTATCGCAGTGATCTGGAGCACTTCAATGGCTGGCTCGCTGGGCGTGGCCTGGCGCTGCAGCATATCGGCCGCGACGCCATTCTCGATCACCTGGCCTGGCGTCTCGAGCAGGGCTATCAGGCGCGCTCCACGGCGCGCTTTCTCTCCGGTGTGCGCGGCTTCTACCGTTTCCTGCTGCGTGAAGCACTGATCAGCGAAGACCCGACCTTGCAGGTCGAGCTGCCGCAGGTCGGCCGGCCACTGCCCAAGTCACTGTCCGAAGCGGATGTCGAGGCGTTGCTGCAGGCGCCGGACCTGGATGACCCCATCGGCCTGCGTGATCGCGCCATGCTCGAGGTGCTCTACGCCTGCGGTTTGCGTGTCAGCGAGCTGGTCGGTCTGACGCTGGAGCAGGTCAATCTGCGTCAGGGCGTACTGCGGGTGTTCGGTAAAGGCAGCAAGGAGCGTCTTGTACCGTTGGGTGAAGAGGCTATTGCCTGGATCGAGCGCTACATACGCGAGGCGCGTCCGCTGTTGCTGGGCGGCAAACCCAGCGATGTGCTGTTTCCCAGCTTGCGTGGCGAGCAGATGACTCGGCAGACCTTCTGGCATCGCATCAAGCATCAGGCCCAGGTCGCTGGCATCAGCAAGGCGTTGTCGCCGCACACATTGCGCCACGCCTTCGCCACGCATCTGCTCAATCACGGCGCCGATCTGCGGGTGGTGCAGATGTTGCTGGGGCACAGTGACCTGTCCACCACGCAGATCTACACCCATATCGCACGTGCCCGTTTGCAGGAGCTGCATGCGCAACACCACCCGCGTGGCTGATGCGCTGGCGGAATGGGGGGCCGTTGGCTGCGCCATCTGCTAGCTGGTCGGCTGTCCGGTGTTGCATCTGTGGTAGGCTGTTGCGATTTTCAACGGTCCGTCGTTCGACAGGAGTATTCATGTCCCTGACCCGTATTTCCCTGGCTCTGGCACTTGTGCTGGGCAGTAGCGCCGCCCTGGCTGCCGATCCTGATCAGGCCATTCGCCAGTCGCTCAAGTCGCTCGACGCCAATTTGCCGATCGAGGCGATTGCCGAAAGCCCGTTGCCGGGTATCTATCAGGTGCAGCTGGAGGGCGGCCGTCAGCTCTATACCAGTGCCGATGGTCAGTTCCTGATCCAGGGTTATCTGTTTCAGGTCAAGGACGGTAAGGCCGTCAACCTGACCGAGCTCGAAGAAAGCCGCGCGGTGGCCAAGCAGATCAATGCCATTCCGGCCAAGGAAATGGTGGTGTTCGCGCCGAAGGCGCCGAAGACCCATATCACCGTGTTCACCGATACCGACTGCGGCTACTGCCAGAAGCTGCACAGTGAAGTGCCCGAGCTCAACCGTCTGGGCGTCGAAGTGCGTTATGTCGCCTTCCCGCGCCAGGGCCTGAACAGCCCGGCGGCCAAGGAGCTGGTCAATGTCTGGTGCGCCAAGGATCAGCAGGAGGCGATGAACCGCGCCAAGACCCGCCAGAGCGTAGCCGATGCCTCCTGTGACAACCCGGTGGCCAAGCAGTACCAGCTCGGCCAGATGATTGGGGTCAATGGTACGCCGGCTATCGTGCTGGCCAACGGCAAGATGATTCCGGGCTATCAGCCGGCGCCGCAGTTGGCCAAAATTGCGCTGGAGTCGAACTAAGAACCTGTCCACGAGCTGCTGTGCGTCGGCTCTGCTGCGTTAAAAACAGGCCCGGAAAGCCGCTTGCGGCTAACGCACCTCAGTGCGGCCCGAAAGGGTGAGCGAAGCGAGTAATGCTCATTTACACCTCGTAAACTGCGCTTCCTTGCCTGTTTGACTCGCTGGCGCTCGCCCTTCGGGCCAGCCTTCGGCTGTTACTCCCGCTGGTCGTTGCGCCTTGCATAGCTCTAGCTCGCGAGCTCGTGATCAGGTTCTGTGAGCGGTGGATTGACTAACAAACAGCCGCTTCGTAAGGTGCGGCTCTTTATCTGCGGCCGGAGCATGCTCCGGCCGTTTCGTGCAGTGCTGATGGGGAATTGAGTGTGAAGCCGGTCAAAGTGGGCATCTGTGGGTTGGGCACCGTCGGTGGCGGTACGTTGAATGTACTCAAGCGCAATGCTGAGGAGATTACTCGGCGCGCCGGTCGCGGCATCGAGATTGCCCAGATCGCCATTCGCTCGCCCAAGCCGCAGTACGACACCACCGGCATTGCCATGACCAGCGACGTGTTCGAGCTGGTCAACAACCCCGAGATCGATATCGTCATCGAGCTGATCGGCGGTTACACCCTGGCCAAGGAGCTGGTGCTCAAGGCCATCGACAACGGCAAGCATGTGGTCACCGCCAACAAGGCGTTGATCGCCGTACACGGCAACGAGATCTTCGCCAAGGCGCGCGAGAAGGGCGTGATCGTCGCTTTCGAAGCGGCTGTGGCTGGCGGTATTCCGGTGATCAAGGCGATCCGCGAGGGGCTTGCGGCCAACCGCATCAACTGGCTGGCCGGCATCATCAACGGCACCGGCAACTTCATCCTCACCGAGATGCGCGAGAAGGGTCGTGCCTTCGAGGACGTGCTCAAGGAAGCGCAGGCGCTGGGTTATGCCGAAGCTGATCCGACTTTCGACGTCGAAGGCATCGATGCCGCGCACAAGCTGACCATTCTCGCATCCATCGCTTTCGGCATCCCGTTGCAGTTCGACAAGGCCTACACCGAAGGCATTACCAAGCTGACCACAGCCGACGTGAACTATGCCGAGGCGTTGGGCTATCGCATCAAGCACCTGGGTGTCGCTCGCCGCACCGAGGCTGGTATCGAGCTGCGCGTGCACCCGACGCTGATTCCGGCCGATCGCCTGATCGCCAACGTCAACGGCGTGATGAACGCGGTGATGGTCAATGGCGATGCCGTCGGCAGCACCCTGTACTACGGCGCGGGCGCCGGCATGGAGCCGACCGCTTCGGCAGTGGTGGCTGATCTGGTAGATGTGGTGCGTGCACTTACTACCGATCCGACCAACCGCGTGCCGCACCTGGCCTTCCAGCCGGATTCGCTCTCCGATCACCCGATCCTGCCCATTGCCGAGTGCGAGAGCGCCTACTACCTGCGCATCCAGGCCAAGGATCATCCTGGCGTGCTGGCCCAGGTGGCGAGCATTCTCTCCGAGCGCGGCATCAATATCGAGTCGATCATGCAGAAGGAAGCCGAGGAGCAGGACGGCCTGGTACCGATGATCCTGGTCACCCACCGTGTGGTCGAGGCGCGTATCATCGAGGCCATCGCCGCCATGGAAGCGCTGGATGGCGTGACCTCGCCTGTCATGCGCCTGCGCGTCGAACAGCTCAACTAATCCCGTGTCCACCCGCAGGCGCAGGCCTGCGGGTGCAGTCGAACGAAGGTTTATCCCATGCGCTATATCAGTACCCGCGGCCAGGCGCCGGCCCTGAATTTCGAAGACGTGCTGCTGGCTGGCCTAGCCAGTGATGGCGGCCTCTACGTGCCGGAGAATCTGCCGCGCTTCACCGTCGAGGAGATCGCTTCCTGGGCCGGCCTGCCGTACCACGAGCTGGCCTTCCGGGTGATGCGCCCGTTCGTTGCCGGCTCCATCGCTGATGCCGACTTCAAAAAGATTCTCGAAGAGACCTACGGTGTGTTCGAGCACAACGCCGTGGCGCCGCTGCGGCAGCTCAATGGCAATGAGTGGGTGCTGGAGCTGTTCCACGGCCCGACCCTGGCGTTCAAGGACTTTGCCCTGCAACTGCTCGGCCGCCTGCTCGACCACGTACTGGCCAAGCGCGGCGAGCGCGTGGTGATCATGGGCGCCACCAGTGGCGATACCGGCTCGGCCGCCATCGAAGGCTGCAAGGCCTGCGACAACGTCGACATCTTCATCATGCACCCGCACAACCGCGTGTCCGAAGTGCAGCGCCGGCAGATGACCACCATCCTCGGCGAGAACATCCACAACATCGCCATCGAAGGCAACTTCGATGACTGCCAGGAGATGGTCAAGGCCAGCTTCGCCGACCAGGGCTTCCTCAAGGGCACGCGCCTGGTGGCGGTCAACTCGATCAACTGGGCGCGGATCATGGCCCAGATCGTCTACTACTTCCACGCTGCGCTGCAGCTCGGCGCGCCGGCGCGATCCATCGCCTTCTCGGTGCCGACCGGCAACTTCGGCGATATCTTTGCTGGTTACCTGGCGCGCAACATGGGCCTGCCGGTCAGCCAGCTGATCGTCGCCACCAACCGCAACGACATCCTGCACCGCTTCATGAGCGGCAATCAGTATGTAAAAGAAACCCTGCACGCGACCTTGTCGCCGTCGATGGACATCATGGTCTCGTCCAACTTCGAGCGCCTGCTGTTCGACCTGCATGGGCGTAATGGTGCGGCTATCGTCGGCTTGATGGATACTTTCAAGCAAGGTGGTGGCTTCAGTGTCGAGGAAGATCGCTGGAGCGAGGCGCGCAAGCTGTTCGATTCGCTGGCGGTGAATGACGAGCAGACCTGCGAGACCATCACTGAGGTGTACAGGGAGTGTGGCGAGCTGCTCGATCCGCACACCGCCATCGGTGTGCGCGCCGCGCGTGAGTGCCGCCGCAGTCTGGCGACGCCCATGGTGGTGCTGGGTACCGCGCATCCGGTCAAATTCCCCGAGGCGGTGGAAAAGGCCGGTATCGACGCCGTGCCGGCGCTGCCGGCGCACCTGGCCGATCTGTTCCAGCGCGAGGAGCGCTGCACGGTGCTGGCCAATGACCTGAAGACCGTGCAGCAGTTCGTTGCCGCGCATGGTAATCGCGGCAAGCCGCTCTGAGGCTGTCGCTTCGATAAAACCGGCGCCCTCGTGGCGCCGGTTTCGTTTACAGGGCGAAGATCAGGCCGGCTAGCGCCATCAGAATGATCAGAATCAGCCAGATCAGCGCATTGAGGCGGCTGGCGCGTACCACGGCAGCGCCACGCATACGTATGGGCGGGTTGTCTTCCAAGTATTGGTCGACGCGGCGCTCGGCTTCCTTCTGGTCGTTGGCCAGGTTTTCGCTGAGCAGGTCGATGGCGGCCTGGCGTTGATTGGCATGCAGCAGTTGGCGTACGGCCGGGGGGAGTTCGTCAAGCATGCGGCCGATCCTCTTGATCAGGTGAGCGTCAGTCAGTCCGTGCTGGTGGCGACTGTTGGTCGGCACCTGATGTCGTCACAGTGGCAAGCTGGCAGTCATGGAGATGCTGCAGTTACCTTTAATAAGCCCTCGTAGTCGAGATATTGGCAAGGCGCCAGTTGACCATCGCCACTGCATGTCTGCGCTGCCGGTATCGAACGGTGCTTGCAGCGCTTGCGCAGGGCACGCAAGAATTGCCGGAGAGGGCAATAGCCTCCTGTCGCGAATAAGGGTTATGCAAACGAATACCGATATTGGCTGGCGTAGTTGTGGCGTTACATGGGAGGTATCCATCTCGATCCTTTGCATGACGGCAGGCGGCGTAGCATCGTGAGGCGAGGCTGGCTGGTCGAGTTGCGTCCGCTGCTGTTGATCAGTGGCGCGCTGCTGCTGGTGCAACTGGTCAATGCTTCGCTCGGTGGCGCCTTGAACGTCTGGGGGCTGGTGCCCCGGCATATCGAGGCGCTGCCTGGCATTCTCCTCGCGCCCTGGCTGCACGGCAGTTGGGCGCATTTGCTGAGTAACCTCAGTGGACTACTGGTGCTCGGTAGCCTGGTGTTGTTGCGTTCGCGTAGAGACTTCTATTTGTCCAGCGCCTTCATCATTGTCGGTAGCGGTGTGTTGGTCTGGTTGTTCGGACGCACTGGTCTGCACGTTGGAGCCAGTGGCTGGCTTTTTGGCTTCTGGGGATTGCTGTTGGCGCGAGCCTGGTTCGAACGCAGCCTGCTCGACCTGTTGCTGGCTGTGCTGGTTTTTTGCCTTTATGGCGGCTGGTTTTTCGGTCTGTTGCCGCGTGCCGATGTCTCCTTTGAGTACCACCTGGCGGGTGCGTTTTGTGGCGTGTTATATGCCGCGCTGAGTCGCCGACAATATCGTTGAATGGACTGCAGCCGGCTCGGTGAGTAACTGGTGTGATTGCCTGGTTGGCCTGTGCCGAAGTAGCGATGCGCGCGACGGGGCAGGTGGTGTGAGGGTGGGGCGGGTTATGGCCTGAGCTCTTGCAGATAGAGCATCCTGTCGTGCCGGGCATCAGGGCGGCTCAAGTGGCTGACGATGCGCTTGTGTCCGGTCGGGCGGCGGAAGAGGTTTCGCGGTAGACTTGGCGACTTTCCCGACCAGCCAAGAAGCCCGCCATGGCCCTGCCATCGACCACGTACAAGATCGAACTGAACCTCACCGACATGGATCGCAGCGTCTATGAAAACCTGCGTTTCACCGTCGCGCGTCACCCGTCCGAAACCGAAGAGCGCCTGGCCGCGCGGTTGATCGCCTATGCGCTGTTCTATCACGAGCAACTGGCGTTCGGCCGCGGTCTGTCGGATGTCGACGAGCCGGCGCTGTGGGAAAAGAGCCTGGATGATCGCGTGCTGCACTGGATCGAAGTGGGGCAGCCGGATAGCGAGCGCATTACCTGGTGCTCGCGGCGTACCGAAAAATTCAGCCTGGTGGCCTACGGTAACCTGCGCGTGTGGCAAACCAAGTGCCTCGATCCCGTACGCAGCCTGAAGAATATCAACGTGGTCGCCCTGGGCCAGGAAGCATTGGCCGACCTGGCGCTGGACATGCCACGTTCGCTGAATTGGAGCGTGATGATCAGCGATGGTGAGTTGTTCGTCACCGACGAGCGTGGTCAGCACGAAATCCCCATTGAGTGGCTCGCTGGTCAGCGTTGAAATCATAGGGCGGGTGCAACCCGCCGGATCACTGTGGCGGGTTGCACCCGCCCTACAAGAAAAAGACCCAAGATGCGTATCGAAGCCCGTCCCTTACCCGCACAACTGCCTGACCTGGGCAATCTGCCGCCTTTGCTGACCCGTCTCTACGCCGCCCGCGGCGTGCAGTCTGCCGAGGAGCTGGACAAGGGCCTTGCACGGTTGATCCCGTACCAGCAGCTCAAGGGCATCGATGCGGCGGTGGAGCTGTTGGTGCAGGCGCTTGAACAGCGTCAGCGTATCCTGATCGTCGGCGACTTCGACGCCGACGGCGCCACCGCCAGCTCGGTCGGCGTGCTTGGCCTGCGTCTGCTTGGCGCGGCGCATGTGGATTATCTGGTGCCGAACCGCTTCGAGTACGGCTATGGCCTGACTCCGGAGATCGTTGCCGTGGCGCTGGAGCGCCAACCCGATCTGTTGCTGACCGTCGACAACGGCATCTCCAGCGTCGACGGCGTGGCTGCCGCCAAGGCGGCCGGGCTGACGGTGCTGGTCACCGACCACCACCTGCCTGGGCCGGAGCTGCCGGCGGCCGATGCCATCGTCAACCCCAATCAGCCGGGTTGCGAGTTTCCGAGCAAGGCCATGGCTGGTGTCGGCGTGATGTTCTATGTGCTGTTGGCGCTGCGCGCGCGGCTGCGCGAGATCGGCTGGTTTGCCAGTCGGCAGGAGCCGAATCTAGGCGAGCTGCTCGACCTGGTGGCGCTGGGCAGTGTCGCCGATGTGGTGCCGTTGGATGCCAACAACCGCATCCTGGTGCACCAGGGCCTGGCGCGTATTCGTGCCGGCCGGGCAAGGCCGGGCCTGCGGGCGATTCTCGAAGTAGCCGGGCGCGATCATCGGCGTATCACCTCCACCGATCTCGGTTTCATCCTCGGCCCACGGCTGAATGCGGCCGGGCGCCTGGACGACATGAGCCTCGGTATCGAATGCCTGCTCTGCGACGACGAAGCCCTGGCCCGTGACATGGCGGTGCAGCTCGACCAGCTCAACCAGGATCGCAAGGCCATCGAGCAGGGCATGCAGCGTGAGGCGCTGGCCCAGCTCAAGGATCTGCCAGTGGCGGACATGCCATTCGGCCTGTGCCTGTTCGAGCCGGACTGGCACCAGGGGGTGATCGGCATTCTCGCTTCGCGCCTGAAGGAGCGCTATCACCGCCCGGCCATCGCCTTCGCCGATGCCGGCGACGGCCTGCTCAAGGGCTCGGCGCGTTCGGTGCCGGGGCTGCATATCCGCGATGCGCTGGACGCCGTGGCGGCGCGTCATCCGGGGCTGATCAGCAAGTTCGGCGGGCATGCCATGGCTGCCGGGATGTCGCTGCCGCAGGAGAATTTCGGCGCCTTCGCCGTCGCCTTCGATGCCGAGGTACGCCGCCAGTTGTGCGAGGACGACCTGACCGGTCGCTTGCTCTCAGACGGCCAGTTAGACGCCACCGAATTCCATCTGGAGCTGGCCCGCGCTCTGCGCAACGCCGGGCCCTGGGGCCAGCATTTTCCCGAACCGCTGTTCCATGGCGTGTTTCAGATCGTCAATCAGCGCATCGTCGGTGAGCGTCACCTGAAGCTGGTACTCAAGACCGAGTGCGGCAGCGTGCAACTCGACGGTATCGCCTTCAACATCGATCGCGAGGTCTGGCCCAATCCGACGCTGCGTTGGGCCGAAGTGGCGTACAAACTCGACCTCAACGAGTTTCGTGGCAATGAAACCGTGCAACTGATGGTGGCGCACATCGCCCCGCGCTGAGTGCGACGGTTATGAAATTCGGCGTTACCAATATGCCCGGCTGGTTGGGGCGAACTCTGCTAGAAATTCACGTCCGTTCAACCGCTGTCGGTTGAAGAGCCACGGGATTTCCCGGTGCTTTCCGGGGTCGGATGTTCCGGTGCCTACTTTTCAGGAGAGTTCGTGATGAACACCAGTAATCTGCTCGACCAACTGCTCAAGGCCGGCCAGCAGGCCATGCAAAAACCTGCGGCGAAGAGCCCTCAGGGGCAGCAGGCAGGCGGTCTAGGCGGTCTGCTCTCTGGCGGAGGCCTGGGCAGTCTGCTCTCGGGCGCCGGTGGCGGCGCGTTGGCGGCCGGTGCGGTCGGCCTGCTGCTGGGCAGCAAGAAGGCGCGAAAGATGGGCGGCAAGGCGCTGACCTATGGTGGTCTGGCCGCGCTCGGCGTGATGGCGTACAAGGCCTATGGCAACTGGCAGGCGCAGCAAGCCCAGCAGGGTGGTGCGCAGCCGGTCGAGCCGCAAACCCTGGATCGTTTGCCGGCGCCGCAAGTCGAGCAGCACAGCCGCGCCATTCTCAAGGCGCTGGTGGCGGCGGCCAAGGCCGATGGTCATGTCGATGAGCGTGAGCGTCAGTTGATCGAAGAGGAGTTGGGCAAGCTGGCGCAGGACGCCGAACTGCAGAGCTGGCTGCACACCGAGCTGAACAAGCCGCTGGATCCGGCCGACGTCGCGCGTGCTGCCAGCACGCCGGAAATGGCCGCAGAAATGTACCTGGCCAGTGTGCTGATGGTCGACGAAGAGCACTTCATGGAGCGCGCCTACCTCGAGGAGCTAGCGCGTCAACTGAAGCTGCCACTGGCGCTGAAGAGCGAGCTGGAAACCCAGGTGCGCTCGCTGTCGGCCGGTGTCTGAGTCGTCTTCTCATTTCAGTCCGCATGCCGGGCATGGCCCGGCATCGCCTCATCAGCATGATCGCTCAGGTAGGCTTCGACGGCCGCGCTAACCGTTGGTTGAAGGTGCCTTGGCTGATCGTCGTGCAGTAACCCGAAGCGCCGCAGCTTGTCCTTGAGCGGCCCCTTGACCTCCGCGAAGTGCAGTTCGATGCCGGCTTCAGCCAGCATCCGTTCCAGGTCGCCGAGCATGTCGGCAGAGGTCACGTCGATGCTGGTAACCGGTTCGGCGGCGATCACCACGCGGCGCACTGGCGCCGGGGCTTTTTCCAGCGCTTGCAGCAAACATTGCTGGAAGAGCTCGGCATTGGCGAAGAACAGCGGCGCGTCCCAGCGAAACAGCAGCAGGCCGGGTATCTGCCGCGCATCGGGGTGTCGCTTGATGTCATGGAAACCGCGGATGCCCTCTACCTGGCCGAGAACGGTGTAGTACGGGCGCCAGCCATCCCAGAGAAATTCGAGCACCGCCAGCACCACGGCAATGCCGATGCCGGGGATCACGCCGAAGGTCACCACGCCGGCGAAGCAGGCCATCGACAGCCAGAACTCCCATTGCTGCACGCGGAAGATGCGCCGCAGGTCGGTGACCACGAACAGGCCGATGACAGCGGCAATCACCACCGCGGCCAGCGCACTGGTGGGCAGGTGCTGCATCAGGTCCGGGGCCAGCACCAGCAGCAGGGCGACGCTCAGGGCGCCGACGATACCGGCGACCTGGGTCATCGCGCCTGCAGCTTCAGCGACCGGCGTGCGTGAGGCGCTGCTACTGATGGGAAAACCCTGAAACAAACCACCGGCCAGGTTCGCCGCGCCAAGGGCGACCAGCTCCTGATTGGGGTCTACTGGGCGTCCGGTACGTGCTGCATAGGTACGCGACAGCACGCTGGTGTCGGCGAACGCGACCAGGGCAACGGCGATACCGCCCAGCACCACGCTGGCCAGATCGACGCCGCTGAGCCAGGGCAGGGTGAAGCTGGGCAGCCCCTGGGGCAGTTCGCCGAGCACCTGTACGCCCTGGCTATCGAGCTCGAACAGGGCCACCACCAGGGTTGCCAGGGTCACGGCGATGAGGATGCCGGGCAATTGCCGGAAGCGGCTCAGCAGCAGGATCAAGGCCAGTGTGCCGGCGCCGACGAGCAGGCTGTAGAGGTGGGCCTGGCCCTCGATCAGCGCGCTGGCGATGGCCCGGAGGTCGCTGAGCGGACCCTGGCTGTCGATGCTAAAGCCGAACAACTTGGGCGTCTGGCTGATCAGCACGCTCAGCGCAATACCGTTCATGTAGCCATAGCGGATGGGCTTGGACAGCAACTCGGTGATGAACCCCAGGCGCAGCAGTCCGGCTATCAGGCAGGTGAGGCCGGCCACCACGGCCATCATGCTGGCCAGGGTCACCGCGCGCATCGGGTCGCCGCCTGAGAGCGGCAGCACCACAGCGAGAATCAGTGCTGCCAAGGCTGAATCCGGGCCGAGCACGAGAATACGGCTGGGGCCGAACAGGGCGTAGGCCAGCAGCGGCACGATGGTCGCGTACAGGCCATAGATGCCGGGCACGCCGGAAGCCTCGGCATAGGCAATGCCCACCGGCACCAGCATGGTGGTCAGCACCAGGCCGGCGGCAATGTCCTTCGGCAGCCAGGCCAGGCGATAGTCCCTGAGCGTTTGCAGCCCCGGAAGCCAGCGGAGCCAGCCGCGCTGTCGCGATAAGCGGGGAAGGGGCTTGTGTGGCGTGCTGGCTGGCGCTGGTGGCATAACGGGTGGGCTCTGGCAGGATTACGTGCAAGTAAAGCGCAGAGCGCAGGTGCTTCACCATAGCTGCCAGGCGATGAACGCGCATTCAGCATGCGCATCAGACCAAAAGACCATTCATCCCGGCCCCCGGCTTGTTTTAGGCTGAAGACCAACGACAAGAACGACACGCGAGGATGCCCATGTCGCAAGCGCTCCTGGATGCCTATGACTACCTGATCGTCGGTGCCGGTCCGGCCGGCTGTCTGTTGGCCAATCGGCTGTCTGCCGACCCTGGCGTCAGCGTGTTGCTGGTCGAGGCGGGTGGGCGTGACAACTACCCCTGGATCCACATTCCGGTCGGCTACCTCTACTGCATCGGCAATCCGCGTACCGACTGGTGCTACAGCACCGAGGCCGATCCCGGTCTGCATGGCCGTTCGTTAAAGTACCCGCGTGGCCGCGTGCTTGGCGGCAGCTCGTCGATCAACGGCATGATCTATATGCGTGGCCAGGCCGCGGACTATGATGGCTGGGCTGCGGCGGGTAATCCCGGTTGGGCCTGGCGTGATGTGTTGCCGCTGTTCAAACGCTCGGAGAATCATTTTGCTGGCACCAGCGAATGGCACGGTGGCGACGGCGAATGGCGGGTCGAGCGCCAGCGTTTGTCGTGGGAGATTCTCGAGGCCTTCCGTGAGGCAGCGGAGCAGAGTGGTATTGCCAGCGTCGATGATTTCAACGGTGGGGATAACGAAGGCTGCAGCTACTTTCAGGTCAACCAGAAGCGCGGTGTGCGCTGGAATGCCTCCAAGGCCTTTCTGCGCGATATTCGCCAGCGCCCCAATCTGCAGGTGCTGACCGGCGCCGAAGCCGAACGGCTGGAGCTGGAGGGCGGTCGCGCCCGTGCCCTGCATATGCGCAGCCAGGGGCGGGCGCTGCGGGTGGCGGCACGTCGCGAGATCATCCTGTGTGCCGGCGCCATCGGTTCACCGGTCTTGCTGCAGCGTTCCGGCATCGGCCCACGGCCGCTGCTCGAACGCCTGGGCATCGGCGTCAGGCACGAGCTGCCAGGTGTCGGTGAGAGCCTGCAGGATCACCTGCAACTGCGCCTGATCTATCGCGTCGAGGGCGTGAAGACGCTCAACCGCATTGCAGCCACCCCCTGGGGCAAGCTGGGCATGGGCCTGGAGTACCTGCTCAGGCGCAGCGGGCCGCTGTCCATGGCGCCCAGCCAGCTTGGTGCCTTCGCCAAGTCCGACCTCGGCCAGGCGCGCGCCAACCTGCAGTATCACGTGCAGCCATTGTCGCTGGAGCGCTTTGGCGAGCCCTTGCACGATTTTCCGGCCTTCACCGCATCGGTATGCAACCTGCGCCCGACCAGCCGCGGCAGCGTTCAGATTGCCTCCGTCGATGCCAGCGTAGCCCCGCTGATACGGCCAAACTACCTCAGTGACGAACGGGATCTACAGGTGGCGACCGATGCCATTCGCCTGACCCGGCGCATCGTCGCCGCGCCCGCCCTGGCCCGCTACCGGCCCGAGGAATACAAGCCGGGGCCGCAGTACCAGAGCGAGGAGGACCTGCAGCGTGCTGCGGGCGAGATCGGCACTACCATCTTCCACCCGGTCGGCACCTGCGCCATGGGCCAGGGCCGTGAAGCGGTGGTCGATGCGCGTCTGCGCGTACATGGTATCGCCGGTTTGCGTGTGGTCGACGCGTCGATCATGCCGAGCATTACCTCGGGCAATACCTGCTCGCCGGTACTGATGATCGCGGAAAAGGCCGCGCAGATGATCGCCGCCGATGCGCGAGCGGCGATAAGCGTGGTGCCGCAGTGCGAGCCTGGTTGAGGGGTGAGCGCGTGACCGCTCGACCGAGGTGCCTCGGTGGGTGTGGCTGACGGTGTGCTCTGCTAGGGTCTGTTGCCGTTTCGCGCACGGCTCGCCTCGAAACGGCAACAGACCCTAGCATTGGGCGTCGATGACTGGAGGCGAACATGGCTCTGCGTGTAGCGCTGCTCGGGTTGGGCTTGTTTCAGGTCGCCACGGGCGTAGTCGCTGGCGACCTGGCGTTGGACCAGCGCGCCCTGCTCCTGGAGGGCGATAGGTTGCCGCGTGAGGCAGCCCTGGATCGTCTGCAGCAGGTGCGCTTCGCTTTTCGCGAGGCGGCGCCTGAGGCCGGCGAGTGGCCACTGTGGTCGCGCACTTGCGGCATCCAGGGGCGCTGGGACGACGCCGGCCTCGAGCGCCGCGGCGAGGGGTTGCTGATGGGGATGGATCGTGCGCTGGGCGGACAGTGGATCGGTGGTGTGCTGGGTGGAGTGGCGCGTGCCCGGCTGGATCATGATCAGGGTCATGGCCGCACCGACAGTCGTTACCTGGGGGGCTACGCCGCGACTCGGGTATACAACCAGTTGGGGTTCGGCTCGGGTTGCTGCACGGCTGGCATGAGCTGGAACGGCGCGATAACGCGTGCAGTTGGCAGCTGTTTGGCGAAAGCAGTTACGCCATGGACTATCGCAATTTCACCTTGGAGCCATTTGCCGGCCTGGCGTTAGTGCATCTGGATGCCGACGCCCGGCGTTTCGACGGACAGCGCCTGGTGGCAGCGTACGAGCAGGCTGGCTACCTGACGCTTGGCTGGCGCCTGGCCGCGCCCTGGCACTGGCAACAGCGCAAGTGGGTAGGGCGTGCCAGTCTGACGCTGCGGCAGAACCTGGGCAGCGACCGCTTGCGCGACGAGGCGGTCGACGGCCAGGGCGTACTCCAGCAGATGCACAGTCGTGAGTTCGAGCGCAGCAGCCTGCGTCTTGACCTGAGTCTGGATCATGAGCTCAGCCGCAGTCTCTACCTGGGCCTGACCTATGCGGGCCATTACGCCGAAGACGCGCGCGACAACGCCTTGGCCGCACGCCTGAGCCTGAAGTTCTGAGTGCGCCCCGCCGGTCAGCCAGCGGGCTGCCAGGGGGCTTCGAGTCGGGTATACTCTCCGGCTTTTCAGAAACTTTGCGGTCACGGCTCTTGCCGTGCTCGGCCAGGGCAGCGCATTAGCCGCCCGGGCGAGCCGGATTGAGCCGTTTCGCGTCTTTTGCCCGAGAGTGCTGCCCACCATGGAAATCAATCCGATCCTCAACAGCATCAAGGACCTGTCCGAGCGAACCCAGTCAATTCGGGGGTATCTTTGACTACGATCACAAGCATGATCGCCTGGTCGAAGTAAACCGCGAGCTGGAAGACGCCAGCGTCTGGAACAAGCCCGAGTACGCCCAAACCCTGGGCCGTGAGCGCGCCATGCTGGCGCAGATCGTCGAAACCATCGACGACCTCACCGGCAGCCTGGCCGATTCCAAAGATCTGCTGGAAATGGCTGCCGAAGAAAACGACGAAGGCGCCGTGAACGATATCGCCGCCGAAGTCGAGCGCCTGCGCGAAATCCTCGAGAAGCTGGAATTCCGCCGCATGTTCAGCGGCGAGATGGACCCGAACAACTGCTACCTGGATATCCAGGCCGGTTCCGGCGGCACCGAGGCCCAGGACTGGGCCAACATCCTGCTGCGCATGTACCTGCGCTGGGCCGACAAGCGCGGCTTTGACGTCACCATCATCGAACTGTCCGAGGGTGAAGTCGCCGGTATCAAGGGTGCCACCGTGCACATCAAGGGCGAATATGCCTTCGGCTGGCTGCGCACCGAGAGCGGCGTGCACCGCCTGGTGCGCAAGAGCCCGTTCGACTCCGGCGCGCGTCGCCACACCTCGTTCTCGGCGGTGTTCGTCTCGCCCGAGATCGACGACAAGGTCGAGATCGAGATCAACCCGGCCGACCTGCGCATCGACACCTACCGCTCCTCCGGCGCCGGTGGCCAGCACGTCAACACCACCGACTCGGCGGTGCGCATCACCCACGTGCCGACCAATACCGTGGTCGCGTGTCAGAACGAACGCTCCCAGCACGCCAACAAGGATACGGCGATGAAGATGCTGCGGGCCAAGCTCTACGAGCTGGAGATGCAAAAGCGCAACGCGGCTTCGCAGGCGCTGGAAGACAGCAAGTCCGATATCGGCTGGGGTCATCAGATCCGCTCCTACGTGCTCGATGACTCGCGCATCAAGGACCTGCGTACCGGCGTCGAGCGTAGCGACTGCCAGAAAGTCCTCGATGGCGACCTCGACGGCTACCTCGAGGCCAGCCTCAAGCAGGGCCTGTAAGCCTTACCCTGTAGGGGCCAGCTTGCTGGCGATCACGCTCTCGAAGCGCATCGCCAGCAAGCTGGCTCCTACCAAACCCCCATTTGCATATACACGCCAGGCAGATAAAACGACCATGAGCGACCAACAACTCGACCACAACGAGCTGCAACAGGAAGAAAACAAGCTGATTGCCCAGCGCAAAGAGAAGCTTGCTGCCGTCCGTGAGCAGGGCAATGCCTTCCCCAACGATTTCCGCCGTGACAGCCTGTGCGCCGACCTGCAGAAACAGTACGCGGAGAAGACCAAGGAAGAGCTGGAAGCGGCCGCCATCCCGGTCAAGGTCGCCGGGCGCATCATGCTCAACCGTGGCGCCTTCATGGTTATCCAGGACACCTCCGGGCGCCTGCAGGTCTACGTCAACCGCAAGACCCTGCCAGCCGAGCAGCTGGAAGCGGTCAAGCACTTCGACCTGGGCGACATCATCGCCGCCGAGGGCACCCTGGCCCGCTCGGGCAAGGGCGACCTGTACGTCGACATGCAGAACGTGCGCCTGCTGACCAAGTCGCTGCGCCCGCTGCCGGACAAGCACCATGGCCTGACCGACACCGAGCAGCGCTACCGCCAGCGCTACGTCGACCTGATCGTCAATGAGGAAGTGCGCCACACCTTCCGCGTACGTTCGCAGGTGATCGCGCACATCCGTCGTTTCCTCAACGAGCGCGGTTTCCTCGAAGTGGAAACCCCGATGCTGCAGACCATCCCCGGCGGCGCTGCGGCCAAGCCTTTCGAGACCCATCACAATGCGCTGGATATGCAGATGTTCCTGCGTATCGCCCCGGAGCTGTACCTCAAGCGTCTGGTGGTCGGTGGCTTCGAGAAAGTCTTCGAGATCAACCGCAACTTCCGTAACGAAGGCGTCTCGACCCGGCACAACCCCGAGTTCACCATGCTCGAGTTCTACCAGGCCTATGCCGACTACCGCGACAACATGGACCTCACCGAAGAGCTGTTCCGCGAGTTGGCCCTGGCCGTGCTGGGCAGTACCGACGTGCCCTATGGCGACAAGGTATTCCACTTCGGCGAGCCGTTCGTGCGCCTGTCGGTGTACGACTCCATCCTCAAGTACAACCCGGACATCACCGAGGCAGATCTCAACGACGTCGAGAAGGCCCGCGCCATTGCCAAGAAGGCCGGCGCCAAGGTGCTCGGCCACGAAGGCCTGGGCAAGCTGCAGGTGATGATTTTCGAAGAGCTGGTGGAGAGTAAGCTGGAGCAGCCGCACTTCATCACCGAGTATCCGTTCGAAGTGTCGCCACTGGCGCGTCGCAACGACGACAATCCCAATGTCACCGACCGCTTCGAGCTGTTCATCGGTGGCCGCGAGATCGCCAACGCCTACTCCGAGCTCAATGACGCCGAAGACCAGGCCGAGCGTTTCCTCGCCCAGGTGGCCGAGAAGGACGCTGGTGATGACGAAGCCATGCACTATGACGCCGACTTCATCCGCGCTCTGGAGTACGGCATGCCGCCGACGGCTGGTGAAGGCATCGGTATCGACCGCCTGGTGATGCTGCTGACCAACTCACCGTCGATCCGCGATGTGATCCTGTTCCCGCATATGCGTCCGCAGGCTTGATGCCAGACAGAAAGCCGCCTTCGGGCTAATGCCGGTCAGTTAAGCCGTTGCACTCGATTTTTGTAGGAGCCGGCTTGCCGGCGATCCGCCATAAAAAGCATCGCCAGCAAGCTGGCTCCTACGAAAAGCGCCCCCTCTACTGCAAGTAGGAGGGGGTGGTGACGAACTTATCTGATCAGCATTAGCCTTCGGGCGGCTTTTTGCTACTTGTCGTTATGCATTTCGCGGCGATTTCGCTGGGTGCCTGGCCTGTAAGCGAAACGGAGCCTTTTGCTTGCCTGTCCAAGCCATTACTCTCCCTGTCATAACTAGAACGTAGAGGGTCGACCCACCGTGAGCTCCGTGCCCGCGCCCCCGAATGCCACCCGGGCAGCCAATGCCGTCGCCGAAAGCGTCCAGTACCAGGGCCGCAAGGCCAGTCGTCAGGGCAGCGAGCAGCGCCGTCAGGCGATTCTCGATGCCGCCATGCGCATCATCGTGCGCGATGGCGTGCGCGCCGTGCGCCATCGCGCTGTGGCGGCCGAGGCGCAGGTACCCTTGTCGGCCACGACCTACTATTTCAAGGACATCGATGACCTGATCACCGATACCTTCGCCCAGCTCGTCGAGCGCAGCGCTGCGCAGATGGCGGCATTCTGGGCCGGTACCCAGGGTGTGCTGGAGGAGATGGTCGGGCGCCTGGATGGCAGCGAGCAGGCGCGTCGGCAATTGGCTGACGAAATCGCCGCTCTGGCGGTGCAGTACGTGCAGCGCCAATTGCGTGAGCGTCGTGATCACCTGATCGCCGAGCAGGCATTCCAGCAGGAAGTCTTGCTCAATCCGCGACTGCGCGAGCTGGTGCGAGCTCACCGGCAGATCCTGCAGCAGGGGGTCACCCACTTCTTCGAGGTGCTGGGCTCGCGCCAGCCTGAACAGGACGCCGTGCTGTTGACGGCCGCCATCGTGCGGATGGAGTATCAGGGCCTGCTAGACGGTGTAGAGCACCTGGACAGCCAAGGAATGCTGGCCATCCTTAAACGCTACATGAATCTGGTTCTGGGGTTGTAAACCGTCGATCATCGGGTCGAACGGTCTTCACAAGGTGGGGTTGTAAACCGTCGATCATCGGGTCGAACGGTCTTCACAAGGAGAGCGTAATGAAAGCCTGGCGCGCATTGGTCGCCCTGTCCTTCCTGCTGTTGAGTGGTTGCCTGGTTACCTTCAAGGACCCGATTCCGGCCAACGAGGCTGCCCCGATACCTCTGCTGGGCGAATGGACCCGGCAGGACGAGTGGGGCGACCAGCTATTTCTGGAAATCACCCGTGCCGGCTCCAATCTCTACCAGGCGCGCATTTACGAGGGCAGCGCGGACAACCTCGGCAGCCTCGAGGAGTTCGGTTTCACCGTCGCTCATCATGGCCGCCGCTGGTACCTCTCGGCGGGCCTGCCGAAGAGCCTGGGGGCCAATTTCGCCATTGCCGGTTTCGAGTTGACCAAGGACAACGAGCTGGTGCTGTACAACCTCGACACCGACCGCATTCTCCAGGATATGGAAAAGGGCCTGCTGCAAGGGCAGGCCGTTTCCATGCCCGAAGCGGACGGCGCACTGATCACCAGCCCGCTGGACAAGGTATTCGCCTATCTCGATGACCCGGCCAATGCCGACCTGTTCGTCGAGGTGGCGCGTTACCAGCGGGTGGCCGAAGTGGCCGAATAGGAATCGTAATGAACAGCCTGCAAAAACTGGATGACTACCAACTCTGTATTCGCGCTCTCAGCGACCGTATTGTCGAGGCGCAGACCCCGATCCGTGTACTGGATGCGGTGAAATGGGATGACGGTATCCGTGAGGCGTTTCTCCAGGCCAAGGGCAAGCAGCTACCGGCGGTGGATCGCGACTACTACCTGAGTCGGCCGCTGGCCTTTGACGCGCAAGCGAAGAAGCTGGAATTCCAGAACATCGAGCGTGATATCACCCGTCAGCTCGGCCAGTTCAACCCGGTCGGGCAGATCATGCGGCGCATGTGCAAGGAATACCGCATGGTCATCCGCATGCTCGAGGCACGCGGCACCGAGGACTTCGGCCTGATCAGTCAGGAGCTGTATGGCGCTGCCTCCGACGCCTTTCATGCCGGTGATCCGACCCTGGCCGACCTTGGCCTGATGCTCTCGGACTACCTCAACAACATCGCTGCGCGTGGCGACCTTGAAGACGAGGCCAAGACCCTCGGTGCCAGTGATGCGGTGAACATCCTGCAGCAGCGTCTGGCTGGCGTATTTGGCGACGAAACCATTCGTGTGTTCGAGTCCGACGGCATCCTTGCCGACGCGGCCGCTGGCGCCGACTACATCAAGATCCGCAGCGATGCGCGTTTCAACGAGCGCGACGTCAAGGCGCTGGAAGTGCATGAAGGCCTGGTGCATGTCGGCACCACGCTCAACGGCCTCAACCAGCCGATCTGCACCTTCCTGGCCAAGGGCCCGCCCTCATCGACGGTGACCCAGGAAGGTCTGGCCATTCTCATGGAAGTGATCGCCTTCGCCTCCTACCCGACCCGCCTGCGCAAGCTGACCAACCGCACCCGCGCCATCCACATGGCCGAGGAGGGCGCGGATTTTCTCGAGGTGTTCGAGTTCTTCCGTGGCCAGGGCTACGGCCTGGATGGCGGCTACAGCAACGCCAGCCGGGTATTCCGCGGCTCCTTGCCGAATGGGTTGCCGTTCACCAAGGACCTGTCGTACCTGAAGGGTTTCATCCTGATCTACAACTACATCCAGCTGGCGGTGCGCAAAGGCAAGCTGGAGCAGATCCCGCTGCTGTTCTGCGGCAAGACCACCCTGGAAGACATGCGCACCCTGCGCAAGCTGGTGGACGAGGGCCTGGTGCAGCCGCCCAAGTATCTGCCAGCGCAGTTTCAGGACATGAACGCGCTGTCGGCCTGGATGTGCTTCTCCAACTTCCTCAACCATCTGAGCCTGGATCGCATCGAAGCGGACTACGCCAATATTCTGTGAGAGCTGAAAGCCGAATTGTTGTGGGTCAATGGTTCCGATTCCATTGATCGCACTTCGAGTTGGCAGAAGCTGCCGAGGGTTGGGTGAGAAACTGGCTTTATGGCACTATCGCTCAAATAGCAACCGATCAGAGATCCGGGAATGAAGGCAAAGGGATGGATTTTGTGGGGTGTAGGTATTGCTGTATGTGTAACTATTGCGCTTACAGTATTGAAGCCTATGGTTGGGAGGTATCAGGCCCGACTAGCTGAGCAAGAAAGAACAAAAAGCGAGGCTGCCAAAGCTGCAGTCGCAGCTGCAAGACTGGAAGAAATTCGAAGTTACTCGGAAAAAGATATAAATAAAATAATAAGTCGAGGGAGTGTTGATGAGGTAAAAGAGATTTTCGAGGCTGGCGTATGCAGTGACTGCTCTCAGTATATTAATTATGCCTTGAGCTATGACAGGTATTTTAGCTCAGAGATTATAGAGGTTATTTTAAATAATTCTGCAGAGCTGAAGGGGCATGTATTCAGTAAGGCCCTAGATGCTAAGAGATACGATGTGGCAAAAACGATTTTGCTATCGGGAAAAGAGAATTTATCTGACTGTAGGTTGGAGTTTCTCAAAGTAGCGAGCAGTGAGAGGCTGTCAGAGGATGATGCAATTCAGATGATTGATGCGATGAGAAACCACAAGGGTTATCACTGCATGGAACCAGAAATCCTTAATGGCTTTATAGAGCAGCGCAAACTAAAAGTCGTTTCATGGCTTATGGCCGGCGGAACAAAAGCGGGGAAGGACGCTCTTTGGAGTTATGTGTATGGTGAGAATACTTCTGTGGAGTTATTTAACAGTTTGCTCCATGATGGCGCCGATATTAATCATAAGTCACGGGAAGGACTGACTCCGCTTGAGTGGGTGTTAATCTGGCATCATATGGCGGATGATAGAGTTGATATGTGGCTGAAGGCTGGAGCTAAGCTGGACGAATCTCAGCTTATGCAGACTAAGCAGAAGCTAAGAAACGCTGAAAGAGCACATTGCTTAGAGTTGAATGAAAAATGGATGCGCGGGGTCACCAAAGGGCTGCGTGGCGAAGAAGTTCCCTACAGCGAAGATAGGCCCGTGCCTGGTTATTGCAACAAGTACCTGAATTAAAGGCTCCCAGCGAGCCTTGGTGTTGGCGAGGCTCGTTAAGGAAACCGTTATGGCCATGCATCGATCCGAGCAGGGGGGGCTGGCTGCTAGGCTGCGGGCGCTGCTGCTTGGCCTTGTCCTGCTCGGCCTGGTCGGCTGCAGCGGCCTGCTGTTCTATCCGGAACCGGGGTTGCCGTTCACCCCCGCGCGGGCCGATCTGGAGTACCGCGACATCCACCTGAGCGCCGCCGATGGCACGCGTCTGCATGCCTGGTGGTTGCCGGCCAAGGCTGGGGTGCAGGTCAAGGGCACGGTGCTGCATCTGCATGGCAATGGCGGCAACCTGGCCTGGCACCTGGGTGGCGTTCACTGGCTGCCGGAGCAGGGCTATCAGGTGCTGATGCTGGATTACCGGGGGTATGGCCTGTCCGCTGGCAAGCCGCGTTTGCCCGAGGTCTACCAGGATATCGACGCGGCCTTCGCCTGGCTCGATCAGGCGCCGCAGGTGCAGGGCGCGCCGCTTTTCCTGCTTGGGCAGAGCCTCGGTGGTGCGTTAGCCGTGCATTATCTGGCCGAGCATCCCGAGCGCCAATCGACCTTGCAGGCCATTGCACTGGACGGTGTGCCGGCCAGCTATCGCGACGTTGCCCAGCATGCGCTGAGCAAGTCCTGGTTGACCTGGCCGCTGCAGGTGCCGCTGTCCTGGCTGGTGCCTGACGGCGACAGCGCGATTCACAGCATCGATCGACTCGCAGGTGCGCCCTTGCTGATCTATCACAGTGTTGACGACGCGATCGTGCCGCTTTCCAATGGCCAGCGTTTGTATCAAGCTGCGCGCCCGCCACGCGCCTTTCAGGCGACCCGTGGCCCGCACGTGCAAACCTTTGCCGAGCCCGCCTGGCGTCAGTCGCTACTGGCGTTCTTCGTCGCGCCGCAGGCCTACGTCGAGCGCCTGGGACCGGCTACCGAATCCGCAACAGAGAGTCCGCAATGACCGAACGTAACCCCATTCCCCTGATCCTCACAGGTATCGCCAGCATCGTCGGCACCATCGGCGTGCTTTGGTACTACGGCTACGTGCATTTCGCCAAACCGGAAGATGCGCTGCTGCTGTCCGATTTCACCATGCTCAAGACCATTCCTGGTGAGGACTACAAGGTCTCGCTGAAACCGGCCAATCAAGTGGCGCAGTGCATCGATGGCGTGCTGGTATTGTTCGACATGCAGCAGAAGGGGCTGACCGGCGTGCTGGTGGACAACAAGAAGCAGGCGGTGCGCTGCATCGGCCAGGAAACCCCGGCCCTGGAGCAGTAAGGTCCGGCGCTAAAAAGAAGGTCCTTCGCATAGTTTGGGGAAAGTGCGGGTTGACACACCGGACTGGCAATTAGGTGTGGGCTTTCGATGACTTGGTACTCTCCATTCTCACGCCGCCTGGCCTGATGGGTTTCGCCCCTTACGGGGGCGAGTCACTTGATTCGCTGCGCTCACCCTTCGGGCCAGCCTGCGGCTGTTACTTCGCTGCGCTTCGTAGCTGCTTGCCCAAGAGAAAGTAACCAAAGAGAAGGGCACTCCGACATCCGAGCTAGACGCCCCCGCCCTGCTGCGCCGGGGTTCCCTCGCTCCATCACCACTCCGGGGGCACGACCGGATGCGGTCCACTGACGAAGGGCCATCCATGGCCCATCGCAGCTCTCGCGACATCCATGTCGCTCAACCCCTTACGTGGCGATTCCACTCGGCCTCCTGAGGGGAATTGGACGTCGCCTGTACCATCGCAGTTGAAGAGCAAAGGCAAAGGCCAGACGCCGCCAATTCCAATTCCGCAAAGATTACGTAAGCTCGCGACCTGGCCCCTTCAGGAGGCCGAGTGAAGGTGTTGCGTAGGGGGAGCGAGCCGCATGGATGCACCCAGTGCCAGGGCAGCCAGTTTGATCCCGTGCAGGCGGCTGCGCGGGGCTTTCTCGGTATGGGGCTTCATGGCGGCTAACTTCATTTGAAACACTCCTATGAACGACGTTATCCGTGGCAATTGGCCCATCGTGATGCTCGTCTACCAAGGGGCTTGGCGATATTGGCGTGTCACGATGGCTTGTCTCTTTGCCCAGGTCACTCAGTTCACGCAGGTATTTGCGCGACAGCGCCAGAAAGCGCGGTGTGGGCCCTATGTCCTCTTACAGCGGGTCGCCTTGCTCGTCCAGCGCCACGACCTTGCTGCCGCGCACGTAGGGCTGCCTGGGTACGCGTCGCACCCTTGTAAGAAGTTGGCGCGCTGGGCACTCTGTTGACACCAGACAGGAGAAGGAGTGCGACATGGCGGAAATCGATGCGCGCCTGCGTGAAGAGGTGCACCTGCTCGGCGAGCTGCTCGGGCACACCATCAGCACCCAGTTGGGCGACGAGTTTCTCGACAAGATCGAACGCATACGCAAGTCGGCCAAGGCCGGTCGTCGTGGCTCTGCCGCGGGTGCCGAGCAGTTGACCAGCACCCTGGGGGACCTGGGTGACGACGAACTGCTGCCGGTGGCGCGGGCCTTCAATCAGTTTCTCAACCTGGCCAACATCGCCGAGCAGCAGCACCGTGTGCGCCGTCGCCGTGCCGGTGAGCCCGAGCCATTCGAGTTGCGCGTGCTCGACGAGCTGCTCGAGCGCCTGCTCGCTGCCGGGCAGGGCAGCGATGATCTGGCGCGGCAACTGGGGCGTCTGGACATCGAACTGGTGCTGACCGCGCACCCCACCGAAGTGGCGCGGCGTACGCTGATCCAGAAATACGATGCCATCGCCGCGCAACTGACGGCGCTGGATCACAGCGACCTGTCGCCGAGTGAACGTGAGCGCATCGTCGAACGTTTGCAGCGGCTGATCGCCGAGGCTTGGCACACCGAGGAAATTCGTCGTAGCCGGCCCAGCCCGGTGGACGAAGCCAAGTGGGGTTTCGCTGTCATCGAGCATTCGCTATGGCAGGCCGTGCCGCAGTTCCTGCGCCGTGCCGATCAGAGCCTGCAGGCCGCTACCGGCCTGCGTCTGCCGCTGGAGGCTGCGCCGATTCGCTTCGCCTCGTGGATGGGCGGTGACCGTGACGGCAACCCCAATGTCACCGCGCGCGTGACCCGTGAGGTGTTGCTGCTGGCGCGCTGGATGGCCGCTGATCTCTACCTGCGCGACGTGGACAATCTGGCCGCGGAACTGTCCATGCAGCAGGCCAGTGACGAACTGCGCGCGCAGGTGGGCGACAGTGCCGAACCGTACCGTGCCTTGCTCAAGCAGCTGCGCGAGCGCCTGCGCGAAACGCGTAGCTGGGCGCAGCAGGCCCTCACTGCCGATGTGGCGCCGAGTACTGCAGTGCTGTGCGACAACCATGAGCTGCTGGCGCCGCTGCAGCTCTGCTACCAGTCGCTGCATGCCTGCGGCATGGGTGTGATTGCCGATGGTCCGTTGCTCGATTGCCTGCGCCGGGCAGCCACCTTCGGTCTATTTCTGGTACGCCTCGATGTTCGTCAGGATTCCTCCCGGCACGCTGCGGCGATGTCGGAAATCACCGATTATCTCGGCCTCGGTCGCTACGTCGAATGGGATGAGGAGGCGCGCCTCAGTTTTCTCCAGCGCGAGCTGGATAACCGCCGGCCACTGCTGCCGAACGACTATCGTCCTTCGGCCGATACTGCCGAGGTACTCGCCACCTGCCGCGAGGTGGCTGCCGCTCCCGCCGCATCGCTGGGCTCCTACGTGATCTCCATGGCCGGTGCTGCCTCCGACGTGCTGGCCGTGCAACTGCTGCTGAAAGAGGCCGGGTTGCGCCGGCCGATGCGGGTGGTGCCACTTTTCGAAACCCTGGCCGATTTGGACCACGCCGGGCCGGTTATCGACCGGCTACTGGGGTTGCCCGGCTATCGCGCGCGGCTGCATGGCCCTCAGGAAGTGATGATCGGTTATTCCGATTCGGCCAAGGACGCCGGTACAACCGCGGCAGCCTGGGCGCAGTACCGCGCCCAGGAGGAACTGGTGCGCCTGTGTCGCGAGCACCAGGTCGAACTGCTGTTGTTCCACGGTCGCGGTGGCACCGTCGGCCGTGGCGGTGGCCCCGCTCACGCGGCCATCCTGTCGCAACCCCCTGGCTCGGTGGCGGGGCGGTTCCGCACCACCGAGCAGGGGGAAATGATCCGCTTCAAGTTCGGCCTGCCGGATATCGCCGTGCAGAACCTCAACCTCTATCTGGCCGCGGTGCTGGAAGCCACGCTGCTGCCGCCACCGGTACCGGAGCCAAGCTGGCGGGCGATGATGGACCGCCTTGCCGATGTCGGCGTGAAGGCCTATCGCGGCGTGGTGCGCGAGCATCCGCAGTTCGTCGAATACTTCCGCCAGGCCACGCCGGAGCAGGAGCTCGGCCGCTTGCCGCTGGGCAGTCGCCCGGCCAAGCGGCGCGAAGGCGGTGTGGAGAGCCTGCGGGCCATTCCGTGGATCTTCGCGTGGACGCAAACACGCCTGATGCTGCCAGCCTGGCTCGGCTGGGAGCAGGCCCTGGGACAAGCCCTGCAAGACGGTGATGCTGACCTGCTGAAAAGCATGCGCGAACAATGGCCGTTCTTTCGCACCCGCATCGACATGCTGGAAATGGTCCTGACCAAGGCGGACGCCAATATCGCTGCCCTGTATGACCAGCGCCTGGTCGAGCCGGCACTGCAGCCGCTGGGGGCGCAGTTACGCGACCTATTGTCGCAGGCGTGCGCTGCCGTGCTGGAATTGACCGGGCAGTCGCGCCTGCTCGCGCACAATCCGGAAACCCTGGAATCGATCAGCGTACGCAACACCTACCTCGACCCGCTGCACCTGCTGCAGGTCGAGCTGCTGGCGCGCTGCCGGCAACGTCAACAGGCGCCCGAGAGCCCTCTGGAGCAGGCGTTGCTGGTCAGCGTGGCAGGTATCGCTGCAGGTTTGCGCAACACCGGTTGAAGGACGGCAGGTGCTGGCCGTCATATGCCTGGCCAGCGTCATGTGCCTGATTCAGGCCGCCAGGAGGAGGGTTTTATCCGACTTTTGGCGGCTTGTGCGCCTGGGGTGCGCTGTGTATCTTGAGCAGCCTTTTGGCCGCTACGGCAGCCGCACTACATTCAAGAGATTGGCCCCACGAGGCGAGTCCGACCGATTACTACATAACTCTTGAGGAGCACATCGATGCGCGTGATTCTGCTGGGGGCGCCCGGTGCCGGCAAAGGTACCCAGGCTCGCTACATCACCGAGAAATTCGGCATTCCGCAAATCTCCACTGGCGACATGTTGCGTGCTGCGGTCAAGGCTGGCACCGAGCTCGGCCTGAAGGCCAAGAGCGTTATGGACGCAGGCGGTCTGGTCTCCGACGACCTGATCATCAATCTGGTCAAGGAGCGTATCGCTCAGGCCGATTGTGCCAATGGCTTTTTGTTCGACGGTTTCCCGCGCACCATTCCGCAAGCCGAAGCGCTGCGCGAGGCCGGCGTAGCGCTGGATCACGTGGTTGAAATCGCCGTTGAGGACGAGGAAATCGTCAAGCGTCTGTCCGGCCGCCGTGTCCACCCGGCTTCCGGCCGCGTCTACCACATCGAGTACAACCCGCCGAAGGTTGCCGGCAAGGACGACATCAGCGGTGAAGAGCTGGTTCAGCGCGAAGACGACAAGGAAGAAACCGTGCGTCATCGCCTGTCCGTCTACCACTCGCAGACCAAGCCGTTGGTGGACTTCTACAAGAAGCTCTCCGCCGAGACCGGTACGCCGAAATACAGCCATATCCCGGGTGTCGGCAGCGTCGAAGAAATCACCGCGAAGACCCTGGCAGCCCTTGGCTGAGTCCAGCTCGCCCAGCGTTATCGCAACAAGGCCCCGCAAGGGGCCTTGTTCGTTTATGGAGCCTGACACGTTCAGGTCGTTCTCAAGCATGGCCGCGCAATGTGTGCCGGCTAGTATCGACGATGTAGCCTCCGGTCTGCGCCGGGGCGTGTCGATAACCTATAGGGAAGAGGGCATTCAATGACCGAGAGACGCATCTGGCTGGGCCTTGCGGTATCGCTGCTGGCCACTCCGCTGGCATTTGCCGACACCGCGACGGATTGTTCCGTCGCCGAGTTCACCATGGGCCTGCGCTTTCAGCAGCAGTCCGCGGAAATCCAGGCGCTGCAGTTGCAGGCCTACAACATCGCCACGGAGAAGCTCGACAAGGCTGTGGCGGCGGCGAAGGATCCCTCGAAGCTGGCCATCGTCACCGACCTCGATGAAACCGTGATCGACAACAGCGCGCTGCTGGCCCGCGATCTGGCCAACTGTCATCAGTACGATGCCTGGGACACCTGGCTGCCCTGGGAACGTGACGGTACGCCGGAGCTGATCCCTGGCGCGAAGAAGTTTCTCGAGCATGCCGACAAGCTCGGCGTGACCATCCGCTACGTCTCCGATCGTGCCGACGAGCAGAAGAAATACACCCTGGCCACCCTGAGCAAACTAGGCCTGCCGCAGGTATCGGAAGAGAGCGTGCTGCTGCTCGGGCCGCCCAAGGTCGAGCGTCGCGCCATCGTCAGTGCCGATCACCAGATCATCATGCTGCTGGGCGATACGCTGCATGACTTCGATGCGCGTTTCCGCAAAACGCCGCTCGACGCACAGCGCAAGACCGTTGCCGAAGAGTCGGACAAGTGGGGTGTGGAGTGGATCGTGTTCCCCAATGCCGGATATGGCACCTGGTCCAAGGCGCCGCTCAAAGGCTGGGAGGCCGAGCCGGTAGTCGAGCCCTGGTAAGAGCCTGTTCAAAGTCTGCTGCGCGTCGGCCCTGCCGCGTTTAAAACAGGCTCGGAAAGCCGCTTGCGGCTAACGCGCTTTAGCGCGGCCCGAAGGGCGAACGAAGTGAGTAATGCTCATGTACAAAAGTACAGTCGCCTGCGACTCCGACCGTTCCTCGCCTGTTTGATTCGCTGGCGCTCACCCTTCGGGCCAGCCTTCGGCTGTTACTCCCGCTGGTCGTTGTGCCTTGCATTGCTCTAGCTCGCGAGACTTTGAGCAGGCTCTAAGGGTGCCCATCGGTCGCTCGGCGCAAGTCGGGCGCCGACATAGTGCTGGAAAAAATGTCGTCGAGCCGGTCTAATGCCGGCTCTTTTTTATTCAGCTGTCCGAATGCAATGACCACTCTCCTGGCCCTCGATACCGCCACCGAAGCCTGCTCCGTCGCGCTGCTGCATGATGGTCGCGTGCTCAGCCACTACGAAGTCGCCCCGCGTATGCACGCGCAGCGTCTGTTGCCGATGATTCAGCAACTGCTGGGTGAGGCGGGTATCGCCGCTTCGGCACTCGATGCCATTGCCTTCGGCCGTGGTCCGGGTGCGTTCACCGGGGTGCGTATCGCTATCGGCGTGGTACAGGGCCTGGCCTTTGCACTGGATCGACCGGTGCTGCCGGTTTCCAATCTGGCCGTGCTGGCCCAGCGCGCGCTGCGTGAGCAGGGCGCGACTCAGGTTGCCGCCGCCATCGACGCGCGCATGGACGAGGTTTACTGGGGTTGCTACCGCGCAGAAGCCGGCGAGATGCGCCTGCTTGGCCAGGAAGCGGTGTTGCCGCCGGAGCAAGCTGAAGCGCCGCGTGGCTGCGATGGTGAGTGGTTCGGCGCCGGCACGGGCTGGGGCACCTTCGCCGCGCGTATCGCCCTCACACCTGTGGGCATGGATGGCAGCATGCTGCCGCACGCCGAAGACCTGCTGACTCTGGCCCGTTTTGCCTGGGCCCGTGGCGAGGCGTTGCCGGCCGATCAGGCGCAGCCGGTGTACCTGCGTGACCAGGTCGCCACGCCGAAAGCACCGCCGGCATGACAACTGGTCGGATGCTTGGCGTCAGGATTCCTTCGGCATTTGCCAAGGACGCAGCCCGCCGCTACATTGCCAGCACTGTCCCTTGTTCAGCCGAGCCCACCGAGCAGTCCTAGATGCGGATCGACGGTTACCTACCTTCCTACTCGCCAGATCGTGGCCCCCGTTCGGGGACTGCGGTCACGCCCTATCGAGAGGCGCAGCGGGAGGTCGAGGCTCAGCGTGAACAGCCGGCTGCCCCAGCCAGCAGCCAGGGGCTGGAGCAGGCGCCGCAGATTCGCCGCGTGCAGGCCAGCAGCAGTAACACCGATAGCCTGCCGACCCGCTCGCAGGGCCTCAGTTATCAACAGCCTACGTTGAGCAACCGTGCCGCTCAGGCGTTGGCCAGCTACAGCACCACCGCCGCTTACGCCAGCGAGTACGATGCGCAGGAAGTGCTCGGCCTCGATCTCTACGCGTAACCCCGTTTCACGGCGTGGGTCACGCCCCTCAGCTTGGACCGTCGCATAGATCGATGAGCGCTGCGCTTCCCTATTACCTTGGTTGTCCATCCTGGAGCGAAGCTGCCTGGCGCGCCACGCTGTATCCGCAGGATACCCGGCCAACCGAGTTTCTCAGCCGCTACACTGAGGTGTTCAACGCGGTGGAAGGCAACACCACATTCTATGCCAGGCCCAGCGAGCAAACGGTGGCGCGCTGGGCGCAGGTCATGTCGGCGCATTTTCGTTTCTGCGCCAAGTTGCCGCGAGACATCAGTCATAGCGAGGATCTTTGCCAGCAACTGGATGAGGTCACGCAGTTTCGCCAGTTGCTGGCGCCGCTCGGTGAACGGGTAGCGCCTTACTGGCTGCAGCTGCCGGCCAGCTTCGCACCATCACGGTTGGCGGAACTGGCGGCGTTCATCGAACAGTGGGGAGACTGGCCACTGGCGATAGAGGTGCGCCACCCGGAGTTCTTCGCCAAGGGCGATGCCGAGCGTATGCTCAATCGCCAGCTGCACGAGCGTGGTATCGAGCGCATCTGCCTGGATTCGCGCGCGCTGTTCAGCTGCGACTCGCAGGAGCCCGCCGTGCTGCATGCGCAAGCCAAGAAGCCGCGCCTGCCGACTCGGCCTACCGCGTTCAGTCAGGGCCCGCAGTTGCGCTTCATCGGTCATCCCGAGTTGCTGGCCAACGACCCCTTCATGCTGCCCTGGCTGGACAAGGTCGCCGGCTGGATCGAGCAGGGGCTGCGTCCTTACGTTTTTGCCCATACCTCGGACAACCGCCTGGCACCGGAGCTGGCACGTCGTTTTCATGAGCAACTGATGCAGCGCCTGCCTGGTTTGCCCGAACTGCCAGTGTTGCAGATCGAACCGGAACTGGAGCAGCTTGGCTTACTCTGATGGAGCATGGATATGCTGATACGGATAATCGGCCGTTTGCTGTTTCTCTTCCTGCTGCTGGGCGCAGCGCTACTGGTGGCGCTGTGGCGTGGCTGGCTGGAGGTGGCGCCGCGTTACAACCCCTGGGCGCCGCTGGATGTGCGAGAGACGCCGAACCTGCTGACCCCCTTCAAGCTCTGGCGTCTGGGTGACGATCGCGAGTTGTGCGACTTGGCCCTGGCGACGTCCGGGCTGCGTTTTACCCGTCTGGCCGACAGCGCGCCGCACCCGGGTTGCCCGGTGGAAAACGCCGTGCGCATCCAGGGCGCCAACGTTGGCCTGAGCAGCAGCTTCATGGCCACCTGCCCGCTGGCGGTGAGTTTCGCCCTGTTCGAGCGACATGGCTTGCAGCCGGCTGCGCAAGCGGTGTTCGGCCAGCCGGTGAGCCGCGTCGAGCATGTCGGCAGCTTCACCTGTCGCAGCATTGCCGGTAGCCAGCGGCCCAGCCAGCATTCCTATGCCAACGCGCTGGATATGGTCGGCTTCCGTCTGCGCGACGGCCAGCACATAAGCGTGCTGCGCGACTGGCCGGGGCAGGGCGACAAGGCGCGCTTTCTGCGTCTGGTGCAGGAAGCGGCCTGTGACAGCTTCAACGTCACCCTGGGCCCGGAATACAACGCCGCCCACCGCGATCACTTTCACGTGGACATGGGCATGTGGCGGATGTGTCGCTGAGGCGCTTGCGATCCGTAGGGCGGGTGCAACCCGCCATAGCGCCAATGACGGGTTGCACCCGCCTTACGGCAACGAAAACGCTTCGCCATCCCTAGCAGGCTGTTGAAAAACTACCTGCGTTGCCATTGCTGCGTTAAAAACAGGCTCAAAATGCTCATTTACAACTCGTAAACTCCGCTTTTTCGCCTGTATTTGCCTTGCACTGGCTGCCTCGGCTACGTTTTTCAACGGCCTGCTAGCGCTTGGCCAACAGCAGATCGGCCGCCTGTCCGCTGCGTCCATCGGTGAACTCGAATCGGCCCAACTGGGCGATCCGGTCGTAAGCGCCCAGGGCGATGCTCACGTCGCGGGCGCGCAGGTCGATGGCGCTGACGCCGGCTTCGCCGAGCTTCTGCAACTGCTGGCGGCCCTGGGCATCGAAACGCAACAGGCGCAGTTGGTCGAATACCGCATCGGCCGCATCAATACGGCCGTCGCCGTTGTCGTCGAAGCGGGCCAGTTCGGCGAAGCCATTGGCAGCGCCATGCTGATCGCCGAACAGCTCGCGGCCATCGTCGATATGCCCGTTGCCGTTACGATCCAGCGCCAGTAGCGCGTCGTCACCGGTGGGTACGCTGATCGAGTCCATGCGTCCGTCGGCATCCAGATCGAAGCGCACGGGGCGGCTCAGGCCGCTGGTGGAAAAGCCATTGCCGGCCATATCCAGTACCAGCGGATCGACCTGCTGGGGCGCCTGGCCCAGGCTGACATTCAGCTCCAGGCCGCGTTGATCGATTACCGCCTGGCTGACCACAGCGGCGCTGCTGGACACGGCAGGTGGCTCGGCGGTTTCCCGCAGTTCACGAGCGATCTCACCTGGTTTCTGCTCTTCGTCTATCCCAAGGGTGCGGCGCAGAATCTGATAGTTGATGGATTCGTGCGTCGCGCGGTCGAGTTCGTCATCGAGAGGACGAGCGCTGACGGGGCTGTTGTTTGGGCGTGGGGCGGAGAGGGCGTCGAACATGTTCACTCTCGATGCGGCTGTCGGCGGCCGGGTCTGGCAGAATGCCGCTTCTTCGATATCGGCCGTGTGGCCGGTGCTTTGAGTGATTTTTGAGCAGAACGAGCCAATGACCGACGAGCGGCACAACGCCAGCATCCGTATCCAAGCCCTTCACCCCCAGTACGCCGCAGCGGCCGCTCAATGGGCATCGCGCCTGGGCTTGAGGCAGGACGGCGAGACCGAGTTCGCCCTGCAACTGGGTGATGACGGGCTGCAACTGGTCGAGCTGGGCGACAAGGCCCCTGGCCCGGTACGGGTGGATTTCGTCGAGGGGGCGGCGGCGCATCGGCGCCAGTTCGGCGGCGGCAGTGGGCAGATGATCGCCAAGGCGGTGGGCGTGCAGTCGGGCATTCGGCCACGGATTCTCGACGCGACTGCGGGGCTGGGGCGTGACTCGTTCGTGCTGGCCAGCCTGGGCTGCGAGATGACCCTGATCGAGCGCCAGCCGCTGGTGGCGGCGTTGCTGGAGGACGGCCTGCAGCGTGCGGCACTGAACCTCGATGTGGCGCCCATCGTGGCGCGCATGCGCCTGCTTACCGGTAACGCCATCGAGCTGATGCGCAGTTGGCAAGGGGAGGCGCCACAGGTGATCTACCTCGATCCGATGTTCCCGCATCGCGACAAGAGTGCGCTGGTGAAGAAGGAAATGCGCCTGTTCCGCCCGTTTGTCGGTGATGATCTGGATGCGCCGGCGTTGCTCGAAGCGGCGCTGGCGCTGGCCACTCACCGCGTGGTGGTCAAGCGCCCGCGCAAGGCCCCGGCCATCGAAGGTGGCAAGCCGGGCTATGTGCTCGAGGGCAAATCCAGCCGTTACGACATCTACCCGAAGAAGAAGCTGGAGCCCGGCGCTCAGGTGTAAGCAGTCAGGGTCTGTAGGCGCGCAGGAACAGTTGCACGGCGTCCTGCACGTGATGCTCGGCGGCTTCACCTTCCAGCGGCTCGCCACAACCGATCAGCAGGCGAAAGTGCGCGCCGCCCTTGAGCAGGCTGAAGAAGTGATCGGCGGCCAGATGCGGATTATCCAGGCTCAGCAGACCGCGCTTGGCGGCCTTGCGCAGTAGCACTTCCATCTCATCCTGCACCCGTTTCGGGCCGGCTTCGTAGAACATCTGCGACAGCTTCGAGCCCTGGCTGGCCAGGTTCACCATCATCCGGTGCATTTCTACCGATTCGCGACTGTTGACCAGCGCCAGGAAGCCACGCGCGATTTCCAGGAGCTGGCTTTCCAGCGGCACGTTATCCGGCAGTTCGAACAGCAGTTCGGGAAGCTGCTCCTCGCACTTGGCCTTGATCGCCGCAGAAAACAGGGTCTCCTTGTCGGTGAAATGGCTGTACACCGTGAGCTTGGAAACCCCAGCCTCGGCGGCGATGGCGTCCATGCTGCTGCCGTCGTAACCATTACGCAGGAACAGGCTCTTGGCCGCCTCGAGGATGGCACGACGTTTGGCGGGATCCTTTGGTCGGCCGGGGCCGGAAGGTTGTAACAACTTGTCAGTCATTGGCGGATTTTAATACTGGACTGGTGAGTTTGCTATTTTTACTATACCCGCCAGTACAAATATTCCAAACCTTCTCTGAAAGGTCTTACACATGTCTGGCCATGTTCTCCCGCTTGTTGCTTCTCTGGGTCTCGTCTTCCTGCTGTCTGCCTGCGGTAACGGTGAACAGGCGGAACAACCGATCCGTCCTGCCATGGTGGTGCAGCCGCAGCCGGCTACTGCGCTGGTCGACAGCTATCCGGGCGAGGTGCGTGCACGTTACGAGCCGGAGCTGGCCTTCCGTATCGCCGGCAAGGTGAGCAAGCGCATGGTGGATGTCGGCGACCGGGTGAAGAAGGATCAGCCACTGGCCGAGCTGGACCCGCAGGACGTGCGCCTGCAGCTGGAAGCCATCCGCGCGCAAATGGCGGCCGCTGAGGCCAACCTGCAGACCGTGCGCGCCGAGCGTGAGCGCTACAAGGCGCTGCTTGGGCGCAATCTGGTCAGCCGCTCGCAGTTCGACAACGTCGAGAACCAGTACCGTGCTGGCGAAGCGCGTCTGAAACATGTCAAGGCCGAGTACGACGTGGCCCGCAATCAGACCGACTATGCCGTGCTGCGGGCCTCGCAGGACGGCGTGATCGCCCGTCGTGCGGTCGAGGTGGGGCAGGTGGTGGCGGCTGGTCAGACGGTGTTCACTCTGGCTGCCGACGGTGAGCGTGAGGTGTCGATCAGCCTGCCGGAGCAGAGCTTTGGTCGTTTCGAGATTGGTCAGGTGGTCGAGGTGGAACTCTGGTCGCAGCCCGATCAGCGTTTCCCCGGACGCATCCGCGAGATGGCACCGGCGGCCGATTCACAGTCGCGCACTTTCGCCGCCCGTGTCGCGTTCACCGAAGGCAAGGTGCCGGCTGAGTTGGGGCAGAGCGCGCGGGTATTCATCGCCAGCAATGGCGAGGTACCGCTGGCGGTGCCGCTGTCGGCACTCAGCGCCGAGCAGGACCAGGCGTTCGTCTGGGTCGTGGACCCCAAGGAGCACATCGTGCAACGCCGCCCGGTGCGCGTCGGCGCTTATGGTGATGACCGGGTGCCGGTGCTGGAGGGGCTGGCCGCTTCCGATTGGGTAGTCGCCGCCGGGGTGCAGATTCTTCGCGAAGGCCAGCAGGTACGCCCGGTCGATCGGGACAATCGCAACGTCGAACTGGCCGCCAAGGAGTAAGCCCGCATGAGCTTCAACCTGTCTGCCTGGGCGCTACGTAACCGCCAGATCGTTCTCTACATCATGCTGCTGTTCGCCGTGGTGGGGGCGCTGTCCTACACCAAGCTGGGGCAGAGCGAAGACCCGCCGTTCACCTTCAAGGCTATGGTGATCCGCACCAACTGGCCGGGCGCCAGCGCCGAAGAGGTATCGCGCCAGGTCACCGAGCGCATCGAGAAGAAGCTGATGGAGACCGGTGAGTACGAGCGCATCACCAGTTTCTCCCGTCCGGGCGAGTCGCAAGTGACCTTCATGGCACGCGACTCCATGCGCAGCTCGGAGATTCCCGAGCTGTGGTATCAGGTGCGCAAGAAGATCAGCGACATTCGCCACACGCTGCCGCCCGGCATCCAGGGGCCGTTCTTCAACGACGAGTTCGGCACCACCTTCGGCAATATTTATGCGCTGACTGGCAACGGTTTCGACTATGCCGTGCTCAAGGACTACGCCGACCGCCTGCAGTTGCAGCTGCAGCGGGTCAAGGATGTGGGCAAGGTCGAGCTGGTGGGGCTGCAGGACGAGAAGATCTGGATCGAACTGTCCAATACCAAGCTGGCGACCCTCGGTCTGCCATTGTCCGCCGTGCAGCAGGCGCTGGAGGCGCAGAATGCGGTGGCGGCTGCCGGTTTCTTCGAAACCGCCAGCGAGCGTATTCAACTACGCGTGACCGGGCGCTTCGAATCGGTGGAGGAAATTCGCGATTTTCCCATTCGCGTCGCCGATCGTACCTTCCGCATCGCCGACGTGGCCGAGGTCAAGCGCGGTTTCAACGACCCACCCGCGCCGCGCATGCGCTTCATGGGCGAGGACGCCCTGGGCATTGCCGTATCGATGAAGGACGGCGGCGATATCCTGGTGCTGGGCAAGGCATTGGAAGACGAGTTCGCCCGTCTGCAACAGACGCTGCCGCTGGGCATGGAGCTGCGCAAGGTGTCGGATCAGCCGGCAGCGGTGAAGACCGGCGTGGGCGAGTTCGTCAAGGTGCTGGTGGAGGCGTTGGTGATCGTGCTCGCGGTCAGCTTTTTCTCCCTCGGTCTGCGCACCGGCCTGGTGGTGGCGCTGGTGATCCCGCTGGTGTTGGCGATGACCTTCGCCGCCATGTATTACTTGGGGATAGGCCTGCACAAGATTTCTCTCGGTGCGCTGGTGCTCGGCCTCGGCCTGCTGGTGGACGACGCGATCATTGCGGTGGAGATGATGGCGATCAAGATGGAGCAGGGCTACGACCGCTTCAAGGCGGCCAGCTTCGCCTGGACCAGCACCGCCTTTCCGATGCTCACCGGCACGCTGATTACCGCGGCCGGGTTCCTGCCCATCGCCACCGCGCAGTCCGGTACGGGTGAGTACACCCGGTCGATCTTCCAGGTGGTGGCCATTTCGCTGATCGCCTCATGGATCGCGGCGGTGATGTTCGTGCCCTATCTGGGCGACAAGCTGCTGCCCGATCTGGCCAAACTGCATGCGGCGAAACACGGTGGCAGCGCAGGCGGTCATGACCCTTATTCGACGCCGTTCTACCGCCGTGTTCGCGCCACGGTGCAATGGTGCGTGCGTCGTCGCGGCATCGTGATCCTGCTGACCATTGCGTTGTTCGTCGCCTCTGTGCTGCTGTTTCGCTTCGTGCCGCAACAGTTCTTCCCGGCCTCCGGGCGCCTGGAGCTGATGGTCGACATCAAGCTGGAGGAGGGCGCCTCGCTGAGCGCCACCGAGGCCGAAGTGCATCGTCTGGAGAAGCTGCTCAAGGAGCAGCCCGGCATCGACAACTACGTGGCCTATGTTGGCACCGGCTCACCGCGTTTCTATCTGCCGCTGGATCAACAATTGCCGGCGGCAAGCTTTGCCCAGTTCGTGGTACTGGCCAACAGCATCGAAGAGCGCGAGCGCCTGCGTGGTTGGCTGATCAAGGTGATGAACGACGAGTTCCCGACCCTGCGTAGCCGCGTCAGCCGCCTGGAGAACGGGCCGCCCGTGGGCTACCCGATCCAGTTCCGCGTCAGCGGCGAGCATATCGACGAGGTGCGTGCCCTGGCCCGTCAGGTGGCGGACAAGGTGCGCGAGAACCCGCATGTGGTGAACGTGCACCTGGACTGGGAGGAGCCGAGCAAGGTGGTGATCCTCAATATCGATCAGGATCGTGCCCGTGCCCTGGGGGTCAACACCGCCGAGCTGTCGCGCTTCCTGCAAGGCTCGCTGTCCGGCACCAGCGTCAGCCAGTACCGCGAAGGCAACGAGCTGATCGAGATTCTCCAGCGTGGTACACCGCAGGAGCGCAAGGCGCTGAGTCTGTTGCCGAGTCTGGCGGTGCCGACCGATAGCGGTCGCAGTGTGGCGCTGTCGCAGGTGGCGACCCTGGAGTACGGCTTCGAGGAAGGCATCATCTGGCACCGCAACCGTCTGCCCAACGTCACCGTGCGTGCCGACGTCTATGGCAAGCAGCAGCCGGCCAGTCTGACCCAGCAGATCCTGCCGACGCTGGACCCGATCCGCGCGGAACTGCCAGCGGGTTATCTGCTGGAGGTCGGCGGCACGGTGGAGGACTCGCAACGCGGACAGAAATCGGTGAACGCCGGTATCCCGCTGTTCATCGTGGTGGTGCTGACGCTGCTGATGCTGCAGCTGAAAAGCTTCTCGCGCTCGGCGATGGTGTTTCTCACCGCGCCACTTGGCCTGATCGGCGTCACCCTGTTCCTGCTGATCTTCCGCCAGCCGTTCGGCTTCGTTGCCATGCTCGGCACCATCGCCCTGGCCGGGATGATCATGCGTAACTCGGTGATCCTGGTCGATCAGATCGAGCAGGACATCAGCCACGGCCTGGACCGCTGGCACGCCATCATCGAGGCGACGGTGCGCCGCTTCCGGCCGATCGTTCTGACAGCCCTGGCGGCGGTGCTGGCGATGATCCCGCTATCGCGCAGCGTGTTCTTCGGGCCGATGGCGGTGGCCATCATGGGCGGGCTGGTGGTGGCCACGGCATTGACCCTATTGTTCCTGCCGGCGCTGTATGCGGCGTGGTTCCGGGTCAAGGAAAACGAGGCGCAGTAAGTTGTCGGAGGCGCTTCAGCGGCGACTTGCTATCGCGGCTTGAGTCCCTTCCACGAGATTCTTCATAGCAATAAAAAACGGGAGCCAGTGGCTAATGTCAGTCAGTTAAGCCGTTGCACTCGATCTTTGTAGGAGCCGGCTTGCCGGCGATCCGCCATAAAAAGCATCGCCAGCAAGCTGGCTCCTACGAAAAGCGCCCCCTCTACTGCAAGTAGGAGGGGGTGGTGACGAACTTATCTGATCAGCATTAAGCCAGTGGCTCCCGTTTTTCGTCGAGCGGATCGGACTTATTCGTCCATCTGCGATTGCAGGTAGTTCTGCAGGCCAACGGCTTCGATCAGGCTGAGCTGGGTTTCCAGCCAGTCGATATGATCCTCTTCGGAGCAGAGGATTTCTTCGAGCAGTTCGCGGCTGGCGTAGTCACCGATGCTCTCGCAATAGGCGATGGCGGCCTTCAGGTCACCGTGGGCCTTGTGTTCGATCTTCAGGTCGCACTCGAGCATTTCCTTGGTGTTTTCACCGATCAGGATCTTGCCCAGGTCCTGCAGGTTGGGAATACCTTCGAGGAAGAGAATGCGCTTGATCAGCTTGTCGGCATGCTTCATCTCGTCGATGGACTCGTGGTACTCGTGCTCGCCGAGTTTCTTCAGGCCCCAATCTTCGTACATGCGCGCATGCAGGAAGTACTGGTTGATGGCGACCAGTTCGTTACCAAGAATCTTGTTCAGGTGTTGAATGACCTTCTTGTCGCCTTTCATGACCGCTCCTGCTGCTTCAATGACCGTGATGACCTCGGATTTTCGGCCTGGTTCTCCCTTATGTCAAACTTAAGTGGTTGAAACATAAGTAAAAATAAAACTGAATAAGAATGTTTTTATTCCGCATCATGACGCCAAGTTATTGAATCAATGCAATAAAAAAGTTGCTGAAAGTTCTACGCTGACTGAAACGGGGAAGTAACCCCGATATTTTATTTTTCCGTGCCCATAAAAAAGCCCCGCAGAGCGGGGCATGGGGCACGCAGAATTCAGGCAGCGTAAGCCGAATGCGGGTCGCGGCTGTTCAGGTAGTCCTGGAGGCGGGCCTGCTGCGCCGGGGTCATGAACAGGCCCAGTTTGCTGCGCCGCCAGAGAATGTCGGCACTGCTGCGCGCCCATTCTTCACGGCGCAGGTATTCCACTTCGCGGGTGTAAAGCCCGGCACCGAGATGTTCGCCGAGGTCGGTAAGGTTGTGTACGCCGTCGAGCAGGCGCCAGGTACGGCTGCCATAGCTGGTAGCCCAGCGTCTGGCCAGGCTGGTGGGTAGCCAGCCATAGCGTTCGCAGAGCGCTTCGACCAGGGCGCTCTGGCCTTGCAGATCCTCGCCACCGGGGAGCGGGGCGGTGGCTGTCCAGCTCGGCCCCAGGTTGGTGAAATGCGCGGCCAGTTCCTGCATGGCGGATTCGGCCAGCTTGCGATAGGTGGTCAGCTTACCGCCGAAGACTGAAAGTAGCGGCGCCTCGCCCGGCGCGCCGGAGAGCGAAAGGGTGTAGTCGCGGGTAATGGCCGACGGCTCATCGGATTCGTCATCGCACAGTGGGCGCACGCCCGCGAAGCTGTGCAGGACATCGTCGCGACTGAGCTGTTGCTTGAAGTGATCATTGACCACCTTGAGCAGATAGTCGGTTTCCTCGGCGGTGATCGTCACCTGGGCGGGGTCGCCCTGATATTCGCGATCAGTAGTGCCGATCAGGGTGAAGCGCTCCAGATAAGGAATGGCGAAGACAATGCGACGGTCTTCGTTCTGCAGGATGTAGGCCTGCTCACCGTCATACAGGCGCGGCACGACGATATGGCTGCCCTGGATCAGGCGAATGCCGTACGGCGATTGCTGCTTGAGGTCTTCACGGATGAAGCGCGCGACCCAGGGGCCGGCAGCGTTGACCAGAGCGCGGGCGCGAATGGACAGCAGGCTGCCGTCGCTGCGCTCCAGGTGGATATGCCACAGGCCCTTGCTGCGCCGCGCACTGACGCAGCGAGTGCGCGTGTGGATGTGCGCGCCTTTTTCCCGCGCGGCCATGGCGTTGAGCACCACCAGGCGAGCATCGTCCACCCAGCAGTCGGAATATTCGAAACCGCGGCTGATCTCCGCTTTCAACGGGCTACCGGCGCCGAAGCGCACGCCGCGCGAAGCCGGCAGGCGCTTGCGCTTGCCCAGGTGGTCGTAGAGGAACAGGCCGGCGCGGATCATCCAGGCCGGACGCAGGTGTGGGCGGTGCGGCAGAACGAAGCGCATCGGTTTGACGATATGCGGCGCCTTGGCTAGCAACACTTCGCGCTCGGCCAGGGCCTCACGTACCAGGCGGAACTCGTGGAGCTCCAGGTAGCGCAGGCCGCCATGGATCAGTTTGCTGCTGGCAGATGAAGTATGGCTGGCCAGGTCGTCCTTTTCACAAAGGAACACGGACAGGCCGCGGCCGGCTGCATCGGCGGCGATGCCCACACCATTGATACCGCCGCCAACGACGGCGAGGTCATAGACTTCCGCAACGGGGCTGGCGAACTGGTCGTGGGGCATGTAGTACGCTCGGCTGTTGGATTCGAATGTGGTTATGTTCACTTTCGAAAATATGCTAGACGAAGATGCGCAGCTTCGCTACCCCGGCACGCGATTGCGCGCCGAGCGGTAGTTAAGAGGTGGGTTTGCAGTAGGGCGGGTGCAACCCGCCAGCAACGTATCGGCGGGTTGCACCCGCCCTACGCGATAGCCGTCGAGAGACCAATCAGACCAGATCGAGCTGGACCTTGTGGCTGTGCAGCAGGCGGGTGATGGCGGCTGAAGGTGCGCTATCGGTAAAGACGCGGTCGACCAGGGCGATGGAGCCCAGGCGTACCACGGCGTTGCGGCCGAACTTGCTGGAGTCGGCGGCGAGGAAAACCTGCCGCGCGTTGTCGATGATCGCCTGGGAAACGCGTACTTCCTGATAGTCGAAGTCGAGCAGGCTGCCGTCGTCGTCGATGCCGCTGATGCCGACGATGGCGTAGTCGACCTTGAACTGCTGGATGAAATCCACCGCCGCCTGGCCGACGATACCGCCGTCGCTGCGCACCGTACCGCCGGCCACCAGAACCTCGAAGTCGGCCTTGGCGCTGAGTTGCGCGGCGACGTGCAGGTTGTTGGTGATGATCTTCAGGCCCTTGTGGTTCTGTAGCTCGCGGGCGATGGCCTCGGTGGTGGTGCCGATATTGATGAACAGTGAGGCGTGATCGGGAATCTGCGCCGCCACGGCTTCGGCGATACGCTGTTTTTCTTCGCGCATCTGCCCGGCGCGCATGCCATAGGCGGTGTTCTGAATGCTCGACGATTCGCACGCCGCGCCACCATGGGTGCGGCGCAACAGACCGTGCTCGGCCAACTGGTTGATATCGCGGCGAATGGTCTGTGGGGTAACGGCGAAGGCTTGAGCCAGCTCGTCGATGCTGACGTAGCCGCGCTCGCGGGCGAGGTTGAGGATGTCGTGCTGGCGGGGAGCGAGATTCATGAGCGCTTCCTGTGAGGGTCACCCATTATAGGCTGTAGATACGGAGGATTTCGGCCTGTTAATGTAGGGTATCTTTCACAGCGTTTTCACATTCGAACATGACTCCAGCAATCGATCTGTTGAAGAAGGCCAAGGCCGAACACCGTGTGCATAGCTATCAGCATGACCCCAAGGCGCCGTCTTATGGGCTGGAAGCGGCGGAAAAGCTCGGTCTGGCGCCCGAATGCGTGTTCAAGACCCTGCTCGCGGCGACCGAGAAAGGCGAACTCCTGGTGGCGGTGGTGCCGGTGGTCGGCAGTCTCGATCTCAAGGCGCTGGCCGCAGCGGCTGGCGTGAAGAAGGCCGATATGGCCGACCCGAATGCCGCGCAGCGCGCCACGGGTTATCTGGTCGGCGGCATAAGCCCGCTGGGGCAGAAGAAACGCTTGCGCACCTTTATTGACGAATCGGCACGTCGGCATCCAACCATTCACGTCAGCGGCGGCCGGCGCGGGCTGGAGCTGGAACTCTCGGCCGAGACCCTGGCGCAGCATACCCAGGGGCGGTTCGCCGCTATCGGCAAAGCCTGAAGCGAGCAGTATGCTCGCCAGCAAAATAAGCCAGTCTGCCGTCAACTGCAGTGATAACAACAAGGAACCTTGCATGACCCAATACCTGCTAGCCATCGACCAGGGCACCACCAGCTCCCGCGCCATCATCTTCAGTGCCCAGGGCTTGCCGGTTGCACGTGCCCAGCAGGAGTTCAAGCAGTACTTCCCGCAGGATGGCTGGGTCGAGCACGACGGTGAGGAGATATGGTCCTCCACGCTCCAGGTTTGCCGCGATGCCATCGCCAGCAGCAGCTTGCAGCCGCAAGCGATTGCCGCCATCGGCATCACCAACCAGCGCGAAACCACCTTGGTGTGGGATGCCGTCAGTGGTACGCCTATCCATCCGGCTATCGTCTGGCAGGATCGGCGTACCGCCGACTATTGCGCCGGACTCAAGGAGCAAGGCCACGAGGCGGAGGTCTCGGCCAAGACCGGCCTGCTGATCGATCCGTATTTCTCCGCCACCAAGCTGCGCTGGATTCTGCATAACGTGCCGGGCGCTCGTGAGCGGGCCGAGCGCGGTGAGCTGCGCTTCGGTACCGTCGACAGCTTCCTGTTGTGGCGTCTGACCGATGGCAAGGTGCACCGCACCGACGCCAGCAACGCCTCGCGCACGCTGATGTTCAACATCCATACCCAACAGTGGGACGAAGAGCTGCTCAAGCTGTTCGAGATCCCGGCCAGCCTGCTGCCCGAGGTGCTCGATTGTGCCGCCGAGTTCGGTCACACCGACAGCGTGCTGCTCGGCGCCAGCATTCCGGTGCTGGGCATGGCCGGTGACCAGCAGGCGGCCCTGATCGGCCAGGCCTGCTTCGAGCCGGGCATGGTCAAGAGCACCTACGGTACTGGCTGTTTCATGATCCAGAACACTGGCGATCAGCCGGTGAGTTCGAAGAACCGTCTGCTGACCACGGTCGGCTATCGCCTCGATGGCAAGGTGACCTATGCGGTCGAGGGCAGCATCTTCGTGGCCGGTGCGGCGGTGCAGTGGCTGCGCGACGGCATCAAGCTGATCAGCCATGCGCGCGACAGCGAGGCGCTGGCCGAGGCTACCGGTGAGGCCTGCGGCGTCTATCTGGTGCCGGCATTCACCGGCCTGGGCGCGCCGTATTGGGACCCCAAGGCGCGTGGCGCCATCTTCGGCCTTACCCGTGACACCGGGATCAAGGAGATCGTCACCGCCGGCCTGCAGTCGGTGTGCTACCAGACTCGCGACTTGCTCGAGGCCATGCGCCAGGACGGTGCCGCGGCGCCTAGTGCGCTGCGTGTCGACGGTGGCATGGTGGAGAACAACTGGGTCATGCAGTTTCTCGCCGACATTCTTGGGGTCAGCGTCGAGCGCCCGGAGGTCACCGAAACCACCGCGCTCGGCGTCGCCTACCTGGCGGGTCTGAAGCTAGGTCTTTACCAGGACCTCAATGCCATCGCCAGCCACTGGCATCGTCAGCAGCGCTTCGAGCCGCGGATGAACGAGGCGCACCGTGAACGCCTCTATGCTGGCTGGCTGGATGCCGTGAAGCGTGTGCGCAGCGAGCCCTGAAGCACCCCAGGATCGTAGGAGCGGCTTTAGCCGCGATGCTCTCAGAGCATCTGGAAAACAGGAACTGTATCTGTTGCGGCTTACCCTGCGCAGGCATGCTGGCGGCTCTCATCTGGCCAGGAATGCAGCATGCCTCTCGAATTCCATCAAGTTGACGCCTTTACCGACCAGCCGTTCGCGGGCAATCCCGCCATGGGGCTGTCGTATGGTTCTCCTAGCGAGCTGGAGGCGGTTTTGGCATAAAGCGCATTGTCACCAGCCAGAAGATCAGCGCCAGCAGGCTGATGAATGAACCGAGAACGCAGACTCCAGCCCAGCCCGCCGCTGCATAGATCGCTGTCGTGGCGATAGCGCCCAATCCACTGCCTACCGCATAGAACAGCATGTAGCAGCCTACCAACCGGCTGTGCGCTTCCGGGCGGGTACTGAAAATCATGCTTTGGTTGGTCACATGGATAGCCTGGCCGGCCAGATCGATGATGATAATCCCGAGTACCAGCGCCCACAGCGATACCATGGTGAACCATAGAGGTAGCCATGATGCCAGCAGCAACAACAGGGCCAGTCCCGTTGTCCACTGGCCGAGACCACGGTCAGCCCAGTAGCCCGCGCGTGTTGCAGCCAGCGCACCTACCACACCGACCAGGCCGAAAGCGCCGATGATAGTATGCGAGAAGCTGTATGGCGGCTCGCTCAGTGGCAGCACCAAGGCACTCCAGAATATGTTGAACACGGCGAACATCAGCAGGGCAAGCATCCCGCGAATCTGCAACACCCGCTCTGTGGACAGCAGCGAGACCATTGACAGCAGCAGTTGTGGATAGCTTAGCAGCCTGCCTGTCGGGCGCTGTTCGGGCAAGGTACGCCAGAGCATATAAGCCAGCGCGGCCATTACGGTTGCCGAGGTGAAATACACCATCCTCCATCCGCCCAGGTCGGCTATAAACCCTGCCAGCACGCGGGCCAGCAGCAATCCGATGACCACCCCGCCTTGCGTTGTGCCGACTATGCGCCCGCGCTCTTCCGGTGCAGCTGCGGTGGCGGCATAGGCTATCAGTCCCTGTGTCATGGCCGTGCCAAGCAACCCGACTGCCAGCATACCGGCCAGCAGGGTTACTGGGGTGGCTGCTATTGCCACACCTATCAGGGCCAGTACCAGGGCGCCCAGTTGCAGCAACATCAGGCGCCGCCTGTCCATCCTGTCTCCCAGCGGTACAAGCAGCAGTAAGGCAAGGCCGCAGCCAACCTGGGTTGCGGTGATAACGCCGCCGACGGCTGCCTGGCTGATGGAGAATTCCGCCGCCAGAGCATCGAGCAAGGGTTGGGCATAGTAGACATTGGCTACGCTGAGCCCGCTCGCACAGGCAAAAAGCATCACCATGGCGCGCGGCATTGTTGTTGGAGCCCTGCTAGTCGTGAGGGTATCTGTAACTGTTGACATCTCGGCTCTCCTAGTTTGGTTGCAAAATGCAACTACATGGAAGCGTTCAAAGTGGTTGAAAATTGCAGCTACTATGGATGGGTAGTGACTGTGGGACTCAGCCGTAAACGCAGGGCTGTAGCGCGCTGCAGTGGGGTTATTGGGTGGGTGTCAGTGCAGTGGACGGTGTCGGTGCCTGTGTTTAGAGATGCCCAAGCCGGCACTGAACAGCAGTGCTCCCGTCACCAGGACAAACAGCATCAGGCTCCAGAATTCGTAAGGTATACCCAGCAAGTTGACGGCCGAGTCTGCACAGCTTGCCCGTGGGGCGAAGAGGCCCGGAACCCAGACGTCGAAGCCCAGCGTGGCTAGGGTTCTGTCAGCAAGGGAAAGCGTACAGGATGTGGATGATGCGGAATTGAAGTGCTGCCAGAGAGCGGCGGCAATGCCTGATACTGAGTAGCCGATGGCAACCGCATGAATGAAAAATTGGGCGGCCAGATTGCGTATCAGCAATGCCAGGCCACAGGACAGAGCGACAGCAAGAAACGCCATACGTTGCAGCACGCACCAGGCACAGGGCTGCATACCGTAGACATGCTGGGAGATTAGGGCGATGACAACAGCCGCTGTGCAGGCAGCGGCAATACCGCATAGAAGCAGGTTGCTGTTGATGCGGGAAAGTGCGGTAAGGCTTCTGGCCTGAGGTATAACGGGACAGGTGCTGGGGAGCATAGTGATCTCCTGTATGGTTGCAAAATAAAACCGCGCTAAAGTATTTAAAGTGGTTTCGAATTGCAACTACATGGATTTGGTTGCACCGTGAGCACGGTGCAACAACGAGCCTCGACCGCTACCCCATGGCCTTGATTGCAGCAAGGGCGCGCTCGATATCCGCCTCGCTGTTGACGATGCCGGCCGAGAAGCGCATGCAGGGGTTGCCGTAGGGCGATGGGCTGGCGATGATGCCCTGGCTTCTCAGGCGTTCGGCAACTTCGGTAGGTTTGAGCTGGTCGACTTCTTATATGCTGGAAATAAAGAGCGGCTTCAGGTCAGGTCAGGCCTGGCTGCGCTGGGCACCACCCTGAACAACTGCAACGAGTTGCTTTCCGTAAAGCCCTACCACCAGACCCAGGATGATCAGGCCTGCGGCCACGCCTTTGGAAAGCCCGATCTGCTCACTAAAAATGAGCGCTGAACCCAGCAGACCGAAAACGGGCACTAGCAGCGACAGCGGTGCCACCGTCGATACCGGGTAGGTTTTCAGCAGTGAATTCCAGATCCAGTAGCCAATGAGGGTGGTGGGGTAAGCCTGGAACAGAATCGAGAAGATGGCGGCGTTGTCGATCTGTGCCAATGTCCGCACATAAATCTCCGGGCCATGTTGCAGGTAGGCAATGAGGAACAGCGGGATCGGGGAAAACAGGCTGGACCATACCAGGAAGGCGAATACCTCCTTGGTGCCCGCTTTCTTGATCACGATATTGGCGAGGCTCCAGCAAAGCGCGCCGAAGATGACCAGGGCTACGCCGACGAGTGTCACGGTGCCGTCGGTGATGTTGATGATGAGCCCGAGCCCAAGCAGCGCAATGGCGACCCCAGCGTACTGGTATTTGGATATCGATTCGTGGAACACCAGGGCGCCGAGCAGTATGGTAAAGAAAGCACTGAACTGTAGTACCAGCGAGGCGATCCCAGCCGATAACCCAGCCTGGATACCTAGGTTGACGATACCCCACAAGCCAATGCCAAACAGCAGGCCGTAGGTGATCACGTAGCCGATCGCAACTTGTGGAAAACGTATGAAGAACACCATGGGGAGGGCGCATAACGTGAAGCGTATTCCCGCCAGGATAAAGGGATCTACTGATTGCAGCCCTAGTTTGATGACGGAAAAGTTGAAGCCCCAGATGGCCGTGATCAGCACGGCAAGAAGGAGATGGCTGGCTTTCATATTGGTTCCTTCCGAATCAGTTAAATAGGTTGTTGCAGTTTTGCTGCGATCCCGAGCAATGCTGCCTCGTCTGCCTCGTCTGCCTCGTCTGCCTCTCTGGCGCTGAGGTTCGCCAGGCCATCCAACACCTCGATGATGCAGGAACCACAGGCGCCGGCCTTGCAGCCGAAAGGGATGCAGTCGCTGTTCATCTCGTACTCAAGTTCAGTCAACGGGGTTCCGGCAGGAAGCACGCCTTCTGCTCCCTTCGGCATGGCAGTGACCTTGCACATGACTTTCCTCCTGAAATGTCGATTCCTTGGTGCGATGTTGGCCGGTGGCCTTGATCAGCCGTTGCTGGAAAATAATGTATAGTAGTTTTAAAAAGCTACTGCCTTTGCGTGTGATTTATAGTTCTTTTGTAAATAAAAACTAATTTTTTAATATAAATATTGAATATTTTTTACGTGTCATGTGGGGTGGGGTATGGCTGTAGGCCGGTATGGATAAGGGGTTGACGGTGCTATGGGGCGTTTTCCAGCGCTGACGGCATGGCGTTGGAAAGCAGGGGGGAGGCGGTGCAAGACCGGTTTTCCCCTTTCGGCTTGCTGGGGGGAAATATCTACCTAATACAGAAAAATGATCGTGAAACTGCGGGTTATTGCGGGATTTCCCTTCGGCGTATTGCCTGGAGATGTTCTATTTTGTGTTTTAAAATGAAACCACATGGGGCGAGGCTGCGTTCCGGCCAGGTTTTGAGCTGAGCCCGCTCAGATGAAGGGCGCGGAGGTGGTGATGGTGAGGCGCAAAGGTGTGAGTGATTCGCCATGTCCTGTGGCAAGGGCACTCGATGTCATCGGTGATCGTTGGACGCTGCTGATCATTCGTGACGCATTCGACGATGTTCGTCGGTTTGGCGCGTTCCAAAGCAACCTGGGTATCGCTCGGAATATCCTTGCCGACCGGCTGCGCTCGCTCGAAGAGGGCGGGATCATGCAGGCGGTGCCGGCGTCCGATGGTTCGGTCTACCAGGATTACGTCCTGACTCCCAGGGGAGAATCGCTTTTTCCGGTTATTGTGGCGCTGCGCCAGTGGGGAGAGGGGCATCTATTTGCGCGGGGCGAGGCGCACTCGACGTTAGTTGAGCGTGCGACCGGGAAGCCTGTGCCGCGGCTGGTGCTGGAAGGGCGGGATGGTAAGCCGTTGACTCCGGGGCATACCTACGTCAAGAAACTGCTGCCCCGCAATGCTTCTGCACAATAGAACGGGCTGACGTTTCAAACCTTCGTCCATATCGCCAGTGGCCAGCTGATGCTCTGATCAGTTGCTGCTGACCCGGCGCACGCCACCGGAGTCGCTGAGTTGCAATTGCGCGGCGACGCTGCCGAGAGCCGGGAAGGCCACCAGGTGATCGGCGGCGACGCGGATGCCCACCTCGTCACCTGGCTGGTGATCGGCATGGCTGGGGAAGATCGATTCCAACTGGCTACCGGTCGGCAGTTGCAGGCGGTAGAGCGTCGCAGCGCCGAGGAAAGTCTTGCCGACGATGCGCGCCTTCAGTTCGCTGCTTTCATCCGGGACGATGTCGTCCGGGCGCAGCAAGACGTCCACCGCGCTGCCCTGAGCCCAGGTGTAGGCACGGTTGCCGCGGATCATTCCGAGCTCGGTCTGCACCGTTTCCGGGCCGAGCAACTGGCCGCGAATGAAGTAACCCTGACCGATGAAGCTGGCGACGAAAGGCGTCAGCGGCTCGTGATAGAGATTGAACGGCGTATCCCACTGCTCCAGGCGACCATCCTTGAACACGCCGACGTGATCACTGACGGCGAAGGCCTCTTCCTGATCGTGAGTGACCAGAATGGCGCTGGTGCCGCGTGACTTGAGAATGTCGCGCACCTCATGGCTCAGGCGCCTGCGCAGTTCGCCATCGAGGTTGGAGAAGGGTTCGTCGAGTAGCAGCAATTTCGGTTCCGGCGCCAGCGCGCGCGCCAGGGCGACCCGTTGCTGCTGACCACCGGACAGCTCGTGCGGGTAACGTTTGGCCAGGTTGCCGAGCTTGACCAACTCCAGCAGCTCTTGAGTGGCGCGCTCGGCGTTGGGCTGCTTGCGGATACCGAAGGCAACGTTCTCGGCCACGCTCAGGTGGGGGAACAGGGCGTAGTCCTGGAACACCATGCCGATATGGCGTTTCTCCGGCGCCAGGGTAAAACCGGCGCGGGAAATCACTTCACCTGCCAGTTCGATCTCGCCTTCCAGGACCGGCTCGAAACCGGCGATGGCGCGCAATGTGGTGGTCTTGCCGCAGCCCGATGGACCGAGCAGGCAGCCGATGTCGCCAGGGTTGAGGTGCAGGTCGAGATCCTGCACCACCTTGTGGGCGTGGTAGCCGCAGTTCAGCCCGCGTAGCTGCAGCAGAGGCTGGCTCATGCGTGGTGGTACGCCGGTTCGACCAGCATTTCCAGCAGCGCCTTCTGTGCGTGCAGGCGGTTCTCGGCTTGATCCCAGGCAACCGAGCGCGGGTCGTCGAGCAGGTCGACGCTGATTTCTTCGCCACGGTGCGCCGGCAGACAGTGCATGAAGAGCACGTCTTCGGTGGCGGCGTCGAGCAGCTCGCGGGTGACCTGGTAGGGGCGGAACAACGCCATGCGCTGCTCGGCTTCGTCTTCCTGGCCCATGGAGGCCCACACGTCGGTGCTGACCAGATGGGCGCCGGCCACTGCCTCGCGCGGGTCACGCACGACCTGCACGCGCTCGCCGGCCTGGGCCAGGAAGCGCGCGTCCGGCTCGTAGCCAGCAGGGCAGGCGACCTTCAGCTGGAAGTCGAACTGCATCGCCGCTTCGATATAGGAGTTGCACATGTTGTTGCCGTCGCCGATCCAGGCCACCGTCTTGCCGGTGATGCTGCCGCGGTGTTCGAGGAAGGTCTGCATGTCGGCCAGCAACTGGCAGGGGTGCAGGTCATCGGACAGGCCGTTGATCACCGGTACCTTGGACTTGGCGGCGAACTCGGTGAGGTTGCCGTGGGCGAAGGTGCGGATCATCACCGCGTCGAGCATGCTCGACATGACGATGGCGGCATCGCCGATCGGCTCGCCACGGCCCAGTTGGGTGTCGCGCGGCGAGAGGAAGATGGCCTGGCCACCGAGCTGGATCATGCCGGCTTCGAAGGACAGGCGGGTGCGAGTCGAGGCTTTCTCGAAGATCATGCCCAGCACGCGATTCTTCAGCGGCTCGAAAAGTACGCCACGGTTGCGCAGATTCTTCAGCTCGATGCCTCGGCGGATCAGTCCCACCAGTTCGTCCGGTGTGTAATCCATCATCGAGAGAAAGTGTCTGTCGCTCATCGTTAACTACCTTTATCACTACAGTTCGCAAGCTTGTGTTCGGGGATAAAACCGACAAAAACAGCAGAGCTTGCGGCAGGAGGCCGCAGGGTGCGACGAAACAGGGGAAGGCGCGATCTTATAAGGAAATGACGAAAGGGCGCAAACGGCCACTTTCGGCCATCGGCACATCAATTGTGGCGAGCAAAAGGATGCCACCAGACGAGGCGCTTGAATTGCTCGGTAATCGCCTGAATCGGCAGGCCTGATGCCTGCCGATTCATGAGACGAACGCTGCTGGCGTCGTTGTTTCCCTCGGCCCATAGTTCCTGACCTGCGACCACGATGGTCGACATGGATCAGAACAAGAGGCCAGGCCATGACCAAGTCCCTCCATTACCGTGCATGCCATCTGTGCGAAGCCATCTGTGGGCTCGCCATCGAAACTGAAGTGCAGCCTGATGGCAGCATGCAGATTCGCTCGATCAAGGGCGATGCTCGGGATAGCTTCAGCCGTGGCCATATCTGCCCCAAGGCCGTGGCGCTGCAGGACATCCAGAACGACCCCGACCGTATCCGTCAGCCCATGCGCCGCATTGGCGAGCAGTGGCAGGCCATCGGCTGGGAGGAGGCGTTCGAGCTGGTGGCTGAGCGCCTGAGCACGATTCAGACCGCCCATGGGCAAAATGCCGTGGCCGTGTATCAGGGCAACCCCAGCGTGCATAACTATGGGCTGATGACCCACAGCAACTATTTCCTCGGTCAGCTGAAAACCCGCAATCGCTTTTCCGCCACCTCGGTCGATCAACTGCCGCACCACCTGACCAGCCATCTGATGTATGGCCACGGTCTGCTGATTCCGATTCCCGATATCGATCACACCGACTTCATGCTGATTCTGGGCGGCAACCCCTTGGCCTCCAACGGCAGCATCATGACTGTGCCGGATGTGGAGAAGCGCCTGAAGGCCATCCAGGCCCGCGGTGGCAAGCTGGTGGTGATCGACCCGCGTCGCAGCGAAACCGCGGCCATCGCCGACCAGCACCTGTTCGTACGCCCCGGTAGCGATGCCGCGCTGCTGCTGGCGCTGCTCAACACCCTGTTCGAGGAAGGCCTGACGCGCGACAGCCATCTGCCGGTGGAAGGATTGCAGCAGGTACGTGAAGCGATTGGCGGGTTCCATGCCGAGGCCATGAGCGCACGCTGCGGTGTGCCGGCCGAAACCATCCGCCAACTAGCGCGGGATTTCGCCGCAGCTGACAAGGCGGTCTGTTACGGCCGTATGGGCGTCTCTACCCAGGCTTTCGGCACCCTCTGCCAGTGGTTGGTGCAGGTGATCAACCTGGTCACCGGCAATCTGGATCGCAGCGGCGGCGTGCTCTGCACCACGCCAGCGGTGGATCTGGTGGCGAGTACTTCCGGTGGGCATTTCAACCGCTGGCAGAGCCGGGTTTCCGGCCTGCCGGAATACGGCGGCGAGCTGCCGGTCTCGGCGCTGGCCGAAGAGATGCTGACGCCCGGCGAAGGGCAGATCCGCGCGCTGGTCACGGTGGCCGGCAATCCGGTACTGTCCACGCCTAATGGGCGGCAGCTGGAGCAGGCGCTGGACGGCCTGGAGTTCATGCTCTCGGTGGATTTCTACATCAACGAGACCACCCGTTACGCCGACCTGATCCTGCCGCCAACCGCACCGCTGGAGCACGATCACTACGACACCACCTTCAATGTCTTCGCGGTGCGCAATGTCACCCGTTTCAACGAGGCGATCCTGGCCAAGCCGGACGGCGCCTTGCACGACTGGGAAATCTTCGTCGGTCTGGCCAAGGCCTTCGCGGCGCGCAATGGCCTCGAGCTGAAACCGACCCTGGCGCCTGAGCAGATGATCGACATGGGCCTGCGTTTCGGCCCCCATGGTGATAGTAGCGAGCGCAAACTCAGCCTGGCGGCTTTGCGCGAGCATCCGCATGGGCTCGACCTGGGACCACTGCAACCGAATCTTGCTGCGCGCCTGAAAACGCCGAGCAAGGCGGTGCAGGCCGCGCCTGAGCTGCTGCTGGCCGATCTGGCACGTTTCGCCAAGCAGCAACAACCGGCTGCCCATGAACTGCTGCTGATCGGCCGTCGCCATGTGCGCAGCAACAACTCCTGGATGCACAACTATCACCGTCTGGTGAAGGGCAAGCCGCGTCATCAGTTGTTGATGAACCCGGCGGACCTGGCCAGGCGTGGTCTGAGCGATGGTCAGCGTGTGCAGGTGCGTTCGCGTGTGGGCAGCATCGAAGTGGAGGTCGCCGCCAGCGATGAGGTGATGGCCGGTGTGGTCAGCCTTCCCCATGGCTGGGGCCATGCCCGCCCTGGCGTGCAGATGGACATTGCCCGTGCGCAACCGGGGGCCAGCGCCAATGACCTGACCGACGAGCGCCAGCTCGATGCGCTGTCCGGCAATGCGGTGCTTAATGGTGTGCCAGTCGAAGTGGTGGCCGCGTAGACGGGCGTCTCTCCAGGCCGGGTTGTAGGAGCCGCGCCTCGCGGCGAAGGGTGGCCGTCACGCCATGTTGGGGAAATACCCAAGAGCTTCGCCCCGAGGCGGGGCTCCCACAGGGCATCGCATGACCGCGTCGGCAAGGCCGAGCATTATGCTCGGCTTTTCGCTACAATCGCGCCACCGTGGCGACCGTCGGGTCGCGAAGTCTATGCTGAGGTGCCCCCATGGATATCATCGAAACCATCAAAGAGCAGATCGCCAACAACACCGTTCTGCTGTACATGAAAGGCTCGCCCAACGCCCCGCAGTGTGGCTTCTCTGCCCGCGCTGCGCAGGTTGTGATGGGCTGCGGCGAGAAGTTCGCCTACGTCGACATCCTGCAGAACCCGGAAATCCGCGCCAACCTGCCGAAGTACGCCAACTGGCCGACTTTCCCGCAGCTGTGGGTGGCTGGTGAGCTGGTCGGCGGTAGCGACATCCTCACCGAGATGTACGAGAAGGGTGAACTGCAGACCCTGATCAAGGATGCCGTGAGCAAAGCCGGCGCCTGATCGCTGCTTCTCGCAACAAAGAACCCGCCTAGGCGGGTTCTTTCGTTGTGCGCCAGGCATGGCGCGTAGCGCCGTGACTGGCGCTGTTCGGTTCACTGTGGTGGTGGACTGGACGACTTGGAGGTGAAAGTCCTCTACACACCCGGCAAGGGGAAGTGTTAGCCAGAGGCAAGGGTGTCGCGGGCGACTGCGAATCTGAAGGAAGCCCGAGGCAAAATGCTGGCCTGACGAACAGGAAGCGGATAGAGGCGGCGTAGCGGGGTGAGGTAGCAACGATTGCCAAAGCCCGATACTTGCTGTGCAGGCTTGAGAAAAATAACACAGGGAAAGCGCGATAAAGGCGGGATATAAAGGAACGAAGGGGAAAATAGCGGGATGGGTTTTGTAACGGTGTTGCCGTAGGTGAAACGGCGGCGACCTGGGTTACAGGCCGTCGCCGAAGTCGATTTTGTGCTGGTCGCGGTCGAACTTCCTGTCCTGCGTCCGCTTGAGCAGCTTGTAGATCGCATTCTCTGTCATGTCGTACTCAACGGCCAGCGCGTGGTGGTTGCGGCCGTTGAACTTGCCCAGGATCTCCAGATCCCGCTGGGTGATCCGCCAGCGGAAATCCTTCGGAAATGTCACGCACGAACCGGCCCAGGTGTTCGAAAGATGCTCAACCACCGCCGCGCCGGCCTGCTCGGCGATCTTCGCGTCGACACCGTGCTCAGAAACCACAGCTGCAACGTGGTCGGCGATATCGCTGAGTAGTTCGTGGCGCTTCTCCGCCATCGCTGTGGGCTTGTTGCTCATGCGCTCCCCCTTGCCGCTGCTATGCGGCGATCGGCTTCCTCTTCATCTATTAGGCCCAGGCGGCGATCGGCTTCGATGCGGCCGAGGGCGTCCTGCAGGATCTGTTGGCTGGTGGCGGCCGCGCGGGCCGGCTTGGCCGGCGCGGCGGCTTGGGCCTGGGCTGGGTCGCTGGCGATGCCATAGACCACGGTGCGTAGATAGTTGTGGTTCTCCAGCGGCAACGTCAGGCGATCACGGGCGATCAGCATCTGCTCGATGCCGGCCGTCCAGATCCTGGGCGGCGCCGGCTTGGTGTCGTTGGTGCGGGCGTCCTTTTGCACCGTGCCGGCGTTGACCAGGTCGAGCAGCTCCTCCAGCAGCTTGATGGCGCGGGTCATGCGCAGGCCGCGTTTCGCCGGGCTGAACAGGCGCAGGTAGTTGAGCACTGCCCGGCCCAGCTTCGGATCGAGGCCGGCGAGCATGGCCGCCAGCTTCTTGCCGTCCGCGTCTGCGAAGCCGGCCTCGATCGGAAACTGCTCGCCGCAGCATGGGCATTGCAGCTGCATCAGTCGCCCTCCTGCGCGTTGACCGCCGCATTCAGGGCATCCACCAGGGCCTTGAGGATTGGACGCTGCCTGCGCCACCCCTCGGGCAGTTCTTCCAAACCCTCCAGGCGTTCTGGAGTGTCCACCCCGAGGCGCTTGCAGAGGGCTTCCACCTGATTGAGCAGCTGGCGCTTCTCCTGCTCGACGTGCAGTGCAGCGATCAGGGCGTCGAGCTGCTCGGCCTTTTTCAGCCAGGCCACCCGCTGAACCTTGAACATCTGCAACGCCATGGCGTCGGCATAGGCCCACGGCAGCCCCATGTCAGCGAGCTGGGCCTCGATCTTGTCGATGCGCGGCCCGAGCTGCTGGGCGTTGTGCGGCTTGCCCTTGGCCTTGCTGCTGGGCTTCGGTTTAAAGCCCAGGCGCTCCAGCTCGACCATCAACCGCCCGGCCTGGCGCGAGTTGAGGTCTTTCGAGGACTCGACGCCAGCAACGCGGCGCAGAAGCGCGCGATAGCTGTCGTCATCCATGCCCAGTTGGCCCTTGGCGATGTGGATCTTGCTGAGTACGCCTTTCGAGATAGACATCACGCCTCCCGACCAACGATCAGCCAGCGGCTCATGCCCGGCTGATCGCTGGGTTTGAGATCGATGCGCTCGACGTGGTCGAGCTGCTCGCCGAACAGCTTCACGCCCAGGTGGCGCACGGCCTCGTCCTCGGAGTGGCTGCAGCTGGCGCGCTGGCTGCGCACGGTGTTGGTCTGGTAGGCGCCCATGTAGTACTTCACGGTGCATTCGAGGGTCTTCATTGCAGAACCTCCGGTACCAGATCGTCGTTGTCCTCGAAGTCCTCCTTGAGGATCAGCAGTGTCTCGTCGGCTGCAGCCTCGATGACCTCGCGGAAGCTCTCGAACTGCTTGCCGGTTTCGGGATGGTGTGAGGGAGCCCCCATCGCATGCTTGGTCGCGGTTCTTGCCCAGCGGGGCATGGCCTGGAAGCTGCGATCCAGTCGATCAATCAGGCGCGTGCGTTCTTCGATAGAAAGTGCCATCTCACACCGCCGCGATGTTCAGGTTGATCGGGTCGTAACGGTCGGTGTTGCCGACGCGCTGGTAGACGCGGATGTATACGGCGGTGCCGTTGACCTGGATGGAGTCCTTCAGGGCCTCCATCGCGCGCTGCCAGTCGGGGTCGTCGATCTCTACGCGCAGCAGGCTGAGCACGTCGCCGGTCTTGATCTGGCCCTGGCGGTTGGCGCGGAACGCGCGGTCGACCAGGATGCGCAGGTGCTGGTCGGCGCCTTCGCTCCATTTGCGGATGCACTGGTCGATCAGCTCCTTGGCCGCGAGGATCTCCTCGGTGAAGGTGATGCGCTCGGCCATGGCGCGCTCGATCTTGTAGCGGCCGTCGTAGGTGACGATCGAGACGTTGCCCTTCTTGCCGCCGAGCTTGACCTGGTACTTCTCGGCCGAGATGGCGATCAGGTCAGCGATATCGCCCAGGGCCTTAGCCTTGAACGCGCCCAGCGCCTCGCTGATGGCCACGGCCTGCTTGGCCAGATCGCCGGCGACCTGGTCGCGCAACTTGTCGTGTTCGCGCACCTGGTGCTCCGGCACCAGGTGGCCGGCGGCGTTCTTGACGAAGCCGGCGGGGATGTCGATTTGCTCAGCCATGGGTCTCTTCCTCGGCTTGTTGGGTGGCGTGGTCGAGTTCGGCCAGTACTTGGCCGCGGAACTCGCTGATCTCGGTACTCAGCCTGTGGCCGCCGATGCTCGGGTATGCCGAGGCGTAGCCGGCGCTGCGTTTGAGCAGCTCCAGGGCTTCGCGCAGGCGTGCTTCGAGGTTCATCAATGCACCCTCCCGTCAGCGGGCTTGAGGTTGGCGCGGTAGGCCTGGGTGAACTGCTCGACCTGGCGCATGACCAGCGCGTTATCGCCGGCCATGTGGGCCTCGCACATCACAGCGATCTGAGCGCAGAGCAGATTGCTGGCCTGGGTGAGGTGGTGCAGCGCGAGCGAGAGCTGGTTGTAGCGATCGTCCATGCGCTGCATGGACTCCCGCATCTCGGTCAGCTCCTGCTGCAGTTGCTCGGCCTGGCTCATGACGGCAGCGCCTTTGCCGGCGTCAGCCAGCAGACGTAGCAGCCGCCGAGGCGGACGCTGTTGATGGTGTGGACGCCTTTGGTGCTCCAGCTCACGCCGCGCCATTCGTGCTTGAACGATGCGGCGAGCTGGTCGGAGTCTTCGGCGTTGATGAAGATCTTGGCGTCGAGCGGCGATGCGGACTTCACGCGCACACCCGCCGCGCGCAGGCGGCGGGTCATGTCGTTGAGGGCGCGGAGCTTGTCGGCCAGTTCCGGGGTCAGCACGGTGCACATAGGCAGCGCGTGCTGGATGGAGATCTCGGCGGCGATCTTGGCGCTGAGCGGGATGACGTTGGGAGCGCGCATGGTCATTCCTCCTCGTCGCTGGCCGGGGCGTTCTGCACCAGCTGAAGGGGGAATCGCTCGATCTGGCTTTCGACGATAAGCAGTGCAGTCCGAAAGCCTTTCAGGAACTGCCCTTTAAGCTCGATGGGATTGGCGTCGTCGTCACCCAGGCGAAGCTCAGTGCCTTCCTTGGCCTGCAGCATGCTTTTGATGTCCGTAACTTTGTTCTGATGCCACTGGATCAGCGGCTTAGCCAGGTCTAGCTGCGCTTCCTGGGCCCCAGCGGTGTGGGCTTGGTCTTCGAAGGCAATGACCATTTCCAGCAGTACCTGCTTCTCCAGGTTGGCCTGCTCCAGCAGGTTGCCCTGGTCGAACTTCCCGCCGACCAGGCTCCAGGCCGAGGCGTACACCTGGGCCTGATCCATGATTTGTTCGATGGTGATGGCCATGGCTCACACCCCCTTCACAACGTCAGCCGTGATACGGCTTTCGCCGATCTCGGCGGCGAGGTTGAGCGCGGCGTTGAACAGGTTGCCGATGGCCAGCGGGTAGAGCTGGCTGGCACCGTCCTTACCCGAGCTGCCCAGGCGCTCGATGATGGCCTGCACGCCGCTGGCGTCGATCAGCTCGTCGAGCTGCTTGCCGGCGTGCTTGCAGCGGAACGCCAGGTGCGCTTCCAGGTCGCCGACGGTGATGGGCTGCAACTGGGCGATCTCGATGCGCTGGGCCACCTCGCGCACGTCGCCGTTGCGCGGGCTCAGTTTGATCAGCAGTTCAGGTTGGCCGATGAGGATGATGGACAGGAGCTTGTCGAAGCCATGTTCGAGCTGGTCACGCATGCGCTTGAGGTGCTTGAGCGTGGGGATGGGCAGCGAGTGCGCCTCCTCGATGATCAGCACATGGCGGAAGCCGGCGCCGTGGCTGGCCTTGAGGGTGGCATGCATCTGCGCGAAGCGGGCCTCGGGGCTGGATTTGGCTTTCTCCAGCGGTGCCACAGCGGCCATCACAGACTCGGCAATGTGGGTGGCCTTCAGGGATTTGCCCTTGGTGTCGTTGTCCTCCATGCCCAGCACGTAGGGTTCGATGACGATGACGGGCTCATTGCGCAGGCGGTGCGCCAGGTCGCGGCGCAGGGTGCTTTTGCCGGCACCGGATTCGCCCACCACGGCGAGGAAGCCGTCATGCCGGGCGGTCTGGTACATGCTCTCGCGGATGTAGCGGATATCGGGGCTGAGATACATCTCTTCGGCGCCCTTCAGCTCGTCGAACGGGTCGCGGTGCAAGCCGAAAGCGCGCTTGGTGTCTGGTCGTAGCACTTGTTTAGCCATTAGCATGTCGGGGCACTCCTGGGTTTCTTCGTGGTTTTCCGGGGTTGCAGGGGCCTGCGCGTTGGCGCGCGCAGGCTCCATCTCTTCAAACGCGGCGCGCACAGCGTCGAACTCCGCGCCTTGCTGCATCAGGTACTCGGTGATGGCCCAGGCCAGCTGGTTCACCGGGATGCTCTTGGGCCACTGACCGTGGTTGATCAGTTGGGCGATGGCAGCCGGGCTGAGCTTCACCGCCCTGGCCAGGTCGGCCTGACCCTTGCCTACGCTGGCCAGCACGTTCTTGAGGCGTTTCATCACTCACCCCCAACCAGGCGCAGGCCTGGGCGTGTAGGCGCGGTCAGGCGCGTATGGATGGCGTCCAGCTCGGCTTCGGGTACGCCGTTGGGGTAGTCGGCCTTGAGCGTGGCCAGGTGCTCGGCGTTCCAGGCGCTGCCCATGCGGGCGCGCAGGGCCTTGGCGGCTTCGATAACGGTGAGCGGCTTGATCTCGACCGTGGCCACGGTGACGCGGGTTTCCAGCTCGGTGCCGCGCTTGGGCAGGTAGGTCGGCAGGCTGGTGTTGGCTTGTTCCTTGAACGGGTCAATGGTGCCGCCGAACGGCGTGACCTTGGCCTTTTTGGCCTGCTCGGCAGCCTCGACGCTGTCGGTGCCGGTGGCGATCTGGTCCAGCACCTTCTTGGCCTGCTCGGCCTGGCTCTCAGCCATGGCGTTGTAGCCGGCGCCGATCTCGCGGCGGGTGGCGGCGTTGGCTGCGAAGCCGTAGTCGTCCTTCTCGACGCGCTCGATGACGTGGAAGTGCTCGCGGCCATCGGCGCCGGTGACCACCAGCTGCGCGCTGCTCTCGTCGCGGAACGGGTTGCGGGTGATCAGCACGGTGTCGCCGACCATCAGGCCCGGCACGCTGGCGATGCAGTACTCCGCGCCCCGGAACGGCACGCGCAGCTTGGCGGTGACCTTGCGCTTCTCGGGCGCAGCGATGGCCAGCTCACGGCACACCTCGGCAGGCGGGGCAATGCGCAGGTGCTCGGCGGCAATGGTCATCCACAGGCCATAGCGGCTGCGCTTGTGGCGGGTGTGGATGGCGGTGGCGTTGTAGTGCCGCATCCAGCGCCCGGCCAGGCCGTTGATGGCCTCCAGGGTGCTGGGTTTGTCCATGAGGCGCAGGCCAGACTCGAACTCACGTTCGACGATGTTGTGGGCCTGCTCCACCTGGCCCTTGGCGCGGGCGTTGCCGACCTTGTTGATGATCAGCTCGATGGACAGCGCCCGGCACAGGTTGCGGAACATCGAGGAGGTCATCGCCGCGCCGGGGTCGGTCATGATCATGAACGGCACGCCGTGGAACGGGTCATGCTCGCCGCGCTTGACCATGGCGCTGATCAGCACATGGCAGAGGTTCTCCGCGCTCTCGGCGCCCAGCACGTAATGCACGTAGAGGGTGCCGCTGGTGTGGTCGGTGATCACGTAGCGCCACAGGCGCTGCTTCTCGATGCGCTTGAGGTTCTCTGGCTTGCCGTCGTAGAACTCGGCCTTGGGCATGGTGCGGGCGCCGTCGTCGGCCAGGTAGAACTGGGTGGAGATCGAGGCGTCGATCTGCCAAACGTGGTTCGGGTGCAGGCTGGCCAGCTCCACGGCAGGCGCCGGGCGCAGGATCTGATCCGGGTGCAGGCCGTAGGCGCGCAGGGCGCGGGCGATGGCATCGAGCGACAGCGGCGTGATCACCCCGCTGTCGGTATCCACCCGGCCTGCAACGATGTGGCCGTTACTGCGTAGCCGCTCCACGGCACGCTCCAGGGTGCTGAGCTGTTTGTCATTGTCGCGGATGGACTGGATCATCACGGCGCTGATCAGCTCCGCTTCGTGCCGCTCCAGAGCCGATGTACCGGCATCGGCGCGGCGTTTGCGTGATGGGGTCACGGTGACCTCCTGCAATTTGCGGTAAACGGTGGCGAGGGTGATGCCCAGGTCGGCCGCTGCGGCCTTGCACAGTTGGGTTTTGCTGCCGTGCGGGGCGCGCTCGATATCGCGGGCCAGATCCACCAGGCGTTGGGTCATCACGGCGCTCATGGGTCAGGCTCCCTGCTCGGCAGCCAGGGCAGCGGCCACTTCATCCTCGGCGCCGTCCTGCATCCAGCGCGGTGCCGTGCTGGCCACCGGGGCGGCGTCGATGCCGTACTCCGCGCGGATCTCCAGCAGCGCTTGCTCCACCTGAGCCAGCAGGCCGGCGGCAAACACGCGCTGGTCGGCGCCTTCGTGCTGCATCAGCAGGTGAATGGCCGGGTACAGCGCGCCGCTGATAGCCGCCTCGGCGGCGCCGGCCTTGGCGGTGGCCTCCAGGCGCAGCTCCTTGAGCTGCTCGTCCAGGGGCTTGACCTCGACCACGGGTTTTTTGGCGAGCTGGGTGGACAGCTCGTTGATCTTGGCGTCCTTGTCGGCCATCACCCGGCCTTGGGCGGTTTTGTCCTCGCGCGCGTCGCGCAGGGCTTTGCGCAGTTCGCGGCAGGACATGCGCTCGACTTCGTCCAGCTCCAGCCCGGCTACGGTGCCACCCTCGGCCAGGGCGGCGAGATCCTCGTCATCTTCAGCCAGCAGCTCGATGAGCTTGGCTTTGCCCAGTCCTTGCAACTGCGCGGCATGTTTCTCCAGTGCGGGAGACAGGTACTTGATGGCTGCCTGCATCATCTGCTGAGCCGTGCGCGGGCTCAGACCGAGGCGCTCTTCGCAGATAGACACGAACGCACCGTGCCCCTCGAACTCTTTGAGTTCGACCAGGCGTTTGCCGGCTTCGAGCATGGCCTCGGCAGCGGTGCCCAAGAAAAAGCGCACCTCGTTGATCACGCGCTCGCGCTCATAGGGCTGGCCGTCGCCGAACTGGCGTACTACCTGCAGGTTGTGCTCGGCAGCCAGGTGTTGGGCCGCACTGAGGCCTGAGCCGATGGCGATATCGTCAGCCAGCTCGATGGTGGCGTTGGGTTTGCGAGCCATCAGGCAGCCCTCCGCGCCAGATCACCGGCCAGCTCGCGCAGGCGTTCGATGGCCTCGTTGCGGTTGCCATTGGCCTCGACCAGGGCATTGCGGAACTCGTCGGCGCCACGGCGGCAGCCGTAGTAGTAGGCGTCGAACTCCAACGAGCCCTGCGGGTAGCTGATGGTGGTGGGCTCACCTGTTATGCGCAGTTTGAGTGCGGCGCAGAGCCCCTCGACGTAGACGCTGCTGTGGCGGTCGCCGCCGCGTAGCAGGTGCTGGGCCAGTTTTTTGTAGTTCATCGTGGTGCTCCTGTTGTTAATGGGCGCTGATGCGCGCCTGGATTTCAGTGATACGGGCCTGGCCGCGCTGCAGCTCCTCGGCGGTGGCCATGGCGTACTTCAAGAAGGCGATGCTGGGGGCGAAGCGGCCGGTATCCAGGCGCGTGGCGTAGCCGGCCTCGATCAGGGTGTCCATGTAGCGGGTGATGTTGGCCGGGCTCTCGCCCAGGCCCTTGGCCAGTTCGGTGTTGCTCAGGCCCGTGAGGGTGTGGCCGCGCAGCGCGTTGAGTACGCGCAGCACGCGCCGGGCGCTGTCGTTGGTGCGTTTGGTGGTCATGCGCAGCGCTCCATCGGGACGACGACCAGGGCGCCGGATTGGTTGATGCCGGGCTGGCCATCGAGGGCCGTCGCCAATTGCTCGTGCAGGCTCATGGCCTCGTCACGCCAGCCTTCGGCGCACTCCTCCATGCGGGCCAGCTCGGCACGCAGGCGGGCGTTCTCTTCGTCCAGGCGTGTAACCTCCTGGCAAAGCTGCTCCAGGGCCTGTGCGTCAAGGCGACGCAGCAGCGCGCGGATATCGATGGCCTTATTCATCGTCAGCCACTCCAAAGTCGAGTTGAGGGGTTTGCGCCTGAGCGACGTTGCCGTGGTGCCAGGCGAGGGATTCGAGGCCGGCGCGGATGGCGTCCAGCGTTTGCTCGGCGGTTTGCTTGCCGTCGTAGAAGGCCATCAACGCGCCGGTGGCGCTGTGCAACACGCCCTGCAGCTGCTGCAGGTCGCTGGCGTTGCAGGCCTTACCCACGGGGATATCCACCAGCAACTTGCCGTGGGCAGCGGCTAGGTAGCGGGTAATCAGCGGCAGGCCGCAGGCTTTCTCCAATGGCAGCACCATGGTCAGCGGCAGGCGGCCATTGCCCATCCACTTGTAGAGCGAGCTGGCGTTGTTCTGGCACAGATGGTCTGTGGCAAGCCGCTCGATCCCGCGGTTATGGCGCTGCATTGCATGCTCGGCGCAGCCGCTCATAGCCTCAGCGGGCGAGCGCGGTACCCAGTGTTTCCAATTGCGGCGGATCATTGGATGGGGCTCCTTTGGGCCGTCTGCTGCGGCTTCCAATCAAAAACTCTGTTTCACCCTTGGCAATGTCGTTACCAACGGGCCAGTCTGTTGGGGTACATTCACCAACGGAGAACGCTTATGAGCGATCAGGATCTACGGCGAGAAATCGCTGAGCTACGTGAGCAGCACGAGATGGAGACTGCGGCGACGCGGGCGGCTCTAGTGGTGCTGGTTCGATACTTGGCAGAGGGGCAGCAACTGCACATTGATGAGCTTTGCGCTGACCTTGATGCGATGTGCACTGCCCGTTCTGAGCCGCAGTGGCAGCGCAGCTTGATGGCGATGACTGAGGTTCTGCGCGGTGTTGGCGAACGCCTGCCACGAGATCCTGACTGATGATTTCAGCCTCGCGGTCAGTCAGCAGGCACTTGCCGTTGGCGCGGGTGGCGGCAGCCAGGAGGTGCACCTTTTGCTGCTCATAACCGAGGCCGAAGGCATCACGTTTGAGCACCGGCGGCATGTTGTTGGGATCGACGCGGATCATGTCGCCCACCATCACGCCGGGCATGGCGGATACGTCGTAGTCCGTGCCGTTGACCACTACGGTCAGCCGGCCGGTAACGCGGCGGTTGAGGGCGGCAACAGTTGCAGGGGCACTTTGTGCCAGCAGGCGATCACCGACGATGCGGCCGGCGCCAATCAGCATCAGGCGGTCGACCAGCTGGCGGGTGCCTTCGGTGGCAGCAGTGCGGTCGACGAACACCAGGGCCTGCTGGCGGGCTTCGGCCAGGTGTACGGCGATGGCGGCACTGTCACCCGGTGCGCAGGCGATCAGCGCGTTGAGCGCGGCGCGCCAGGCGTCCATAGGATGGGGGATCATTTCGATCTCCTCGGTCATAAGTTGCGGCTTGTCGGTCATGGCGGTGACCCTCGCTGCTGTTGTGGTTGGTGGGGTTAAGCGGCGACTGGCTCGCCGGACTTGAGGCCGAGGGCCACGGCGATTTCGTGGGCCTGGCCGTAGTTGGCTTTGTCGAAGCCGTTGAGTACGCGGTACACGGCGTTGCGCTTGTAGCCGTGCTCTTCGGCCCACTGGGTGATGGTGATGCCGCGCTGGCGGAATCGCTGTTTGACCTGGTCAGGGGTCAGTGCCTTCTGGGTAGCCATGGCGGTGGCTCCTTGATGGTTGCTGAATGATGTTTGTGTTTTGTTGGGCTGATGATGGTAGATAATTCTCTACTAGTCAAGCCATTGGTAGATATTTATGAACCTTGGCGGACGGCTTAAGGCCGAGCGTGAGCGCCTGGGCTACAGCCAAACCGACTTTGCCGCTTTGGCTGGGGCTTCCAAGCACTCGCAGATCAACTGGGAAAAGGGCACGGCAGCGCCAAATGCAACCGTGCTGGCTGCTTGGGCTGGGCATGGATTGGACGTGCTGTATGTCGTAACAGGCGTTCGCGGTCTTATTGTGACCAGTGAGTCAAATGCGCAGACGTCTGCGTATATGACCGAAAGTGCAAATCCGGTCACGAACTCTGCTGCCTTGCCGCAGATTGATTCAGAACGACTCGCGCGCATCCTTGACCTGCTTGAGGCCCACGCCGCGCAGGCCGGGCGCCGTTGGCCGGCAAGCCGCCTGGTGGTGGTTGCGGCAGAGGTCTACAACGTGTTGGCAGATGAGCCCGCCCTGGATGAGCCCAAGGTCGAACGGATTTTGAAGTTGGTAGTAAACCGTTAGCGCACGGCGCATAAGGAGTGAGATGTGAAGGAAGATGATCTGCAGAGGCTTTCCGAGCTGTTGGGTAAGGAGATTGACGCGCTGCCCAAGGATGGAAAGGAACGCTCGATCTCGATCACGGTAGGCGGTAATAACTCTGGAAACATCTCGCTGGGCGGTACCCAGATCGTGTTTCACCCGCAGGAAAGGACGCGCACCTGGGGGGATCTGGCGGTTTCCGAATTGCTCAGCCATTTGGCTCATTGGAAGGCGCAGTGGTGGAGCGGCTGGCGTGGCTTCTGGCTGAATGCGCCCTGCCTGCTTCTGATGCTAATGCTTGTGCTGATGGCTATCGGTTTGCTCAGTGGGTGGTTGTGGCGCCTGGGCCCGCAAACCATGCCCTATGTGCTAGCTCCCTTGATTGTTCTCATGGCCATTCTGACGACCTGGATGATGCGGATTCGCCGGGTCGAAGGACGGCTTATGAGGGATAGTCAGGCGTATATCGACACGATTGAGGCCGAACTGCGCCGCAGACGTTAATGGATGGCGCAGCGGGCGCGTTGATTAGCAAGGAGGTGGATGTGAAGGATAGAACGATGAAAACGAGAATACTGGCCCTGGGATTAAGCGCAATCGCAATGGGCGCCCCCTGTTGGCTGTTAGCTGCCGACTACAGTGTGAGTGGTAAGGCAGGTCTCATGACCCTAGTGTCTGTGTCGCCTGAGCAAGCCGAGAACGAGGATGTTTACCGCTTAGCAGTAGCCGATGCTTGCGCAGGCAAGCCTGTCTGTCAGGTTCACTACTGGGTTGGCCAAGCGCCAAGTGGCCTGCCTTTGACGGACGAACAGGTGGAAACCAAGCGCGCCGTTTGGCAGCTGAACATGAATACAGGGCTGCGGCGGTGGTTGGTGAAATGCGAGGAAAGCAATCTTTTCGCTGACAACCGAGAATGCATGTAAGTGATTAAGTGATAGGGCGCCGCAATGGCGCCCTTTCGATTTTTGCCGCGTCCAAATTACTCCGCGCGCGCGCGAGGCGAAGCTGTGATCTCTCCCCCGGTCGGACTGCCGGTATGAGCACAGCAACGGCCAGGGATTGGCCAACCTCGGAGCGCAATCATGTCTCAAGCCTGCAAGCCCAAGCGCCGCCTACTGCCGCGCATGACCGTTTTCGCTGTTATCTCCCTGATGCTGCTGACCGCCATCTGGTTCGTGCGGCCCGAGCAACTGCAAGTGGTGCTGTACAAGGCCAGCCTGGTGACGCTCGGCGCCGTGCTGGGTTACTACATCGACCGCGCGGTGTTCCTGACCGAAGCCCGGCCGCATGAGTGCATCGGGGGCATTCATATCGTTGGTGCCTGGCTGCGACGCGCATTGATCGTGCTGGCGTGCATCCTCGGCCTGACGCTGGGGCTCTGATCATGGGCCGCCTCAAGCGTTGGCTGGCCGAGGCCGGCAATGACCTGGCGATCATCTGGATGGTTGAGCCGCGCCTGTTCCTGTGGCCGCTGATCCTGCTGGTGTTCGCAGTCGGTTTCTTCATCGTGCCCACGGCCGATGCCGCCAGCATTCCCACCGCTGCCGAGCAGCACCGCCGCACCCTGGTGCGCGCTGCGCATGCCGAATGGGGCCTGGGGGCGCCTGTGGCGACGTTCGCCGCCCAGGTGCATCAGGAGAGCGCCTGGCGGGTGAATGCCCGGTCGCCTGTGGGCGCCGAGGGCCTGGCGCAGTTCATGCCGGCTACGGCGGACTGGATGGCCGAGATCTACCCACGCAGCCTGGGCCCGGCGCAGCCGTACAACCCAGGGTGGGCACTGCGGGCCATGGTGGCGTTCGACCGCTGGCTCTACGAGCGAAACCAGGCCGTTAGCGAGTGTGACCGCTGGGCCTTCGTGCTGGCCGGCTACAACGGCGGCAATGGCTGGGTGAATCGTGACCGACGTCTGGCATCGGCAAAGGGCGCCGATCCGCTGGCCTGGTTCGATTCCGTCGAGCGGCACAACGCTGGCCGCTCGGCTGCCAACTTCCGCGAGAACCGCCATTACCCGCGCGCCATCCTGCTGCGCTGGGAGCCGATGTACATGGCTGCCGGCTGGGGGCCTGGCGTGTGCGCCGAGAGGTATAGCCGCCATGAAGATCCCGACGCTGTTTCTGCTCGCCACGTTGACCAGCAGTTCGCCTGCCGCCTGCTCCCGGAACTGGTTGGCTGCCGCCGAGCTGTTCGCATCGCCGCCGCCCCGCGAGCGCCACGCACCGCGACTACCGCGCAAGTTCAGGCGTAAGGGGCGGCGATGATCAACCGAATCGTGATTGCACTCAGCGCCCTGGTCGGGCTGGGGATCGCCCTAGCCGTGACCTGGTTGCTGGCTGCAAGCACTGCCTATGACCTGGGCTACGCCGAGGGCAAGGCAGCTGCAGCCGAGGCGTGCCAGCAGGCCCAGCTCGACGCCCTGGAGGGCGTGATCGACAGCACCAAGGGGCTGATCGCCGACGCCAACGCAGCCAGCCAGGAGCTGGGCAAGACCATCAGCGCACGCCGCCAGGCGGACGCACAGACCACCAAGGAGATCCGCCATGCGCTCGCTACTACTGCGACTCAGCGTGCTGGCTGTGTGTTCGATGCTGGCGTCATGCAGCAGCTCGACGACGCGCGTCGTCGAGCCGCCGAGGCCGCTGCCAGCGGAGTACGCACGTCAATGCCCGCCACCCGTTGAACCGCACGACAACAGCGCCGACGCCGCCGTGGTGGCGCTCAAGGAGCTTTATGACCAGTACGGCGAGTGCGCTGGCCGGCTGGTGGACCTGGTGAATTACCTGCAGGAGAAACGCTAGATGGATATGGACTTCGCCCTGCGGCTTGGCCAGTTCCTTTTCACCCTGATTGTCGGGGTGTTCTCGATTACCGCGGCGCGCCGCGCCAGTTCTCGGGCCGAGGCCGAAGAGTTGGCCGGGCGCCTGCGCGACCACGGCAACCGCATCCTGGTGCTGGAGCAGCGCATGGATCATCTACCTGATGGCAAGCAGCTGGCCGATCTGGCCGGCGATATGAAGGCGATCAAAGCCGAGCTTGCGGGGGTGGCCCGAGAACTGGCCCCTTTGGCCAGATCGGTCGACCGAATCAATGACTACCTGTTGAACGCGAGGCCGCAATGACTACGCCATTTTCTGACTACCTGCGCCAGGATCAGCGCCTGGTGATGCTGCGCATCCTCTCTGAGCTGCCGCAGTTCCGCTCCAACTCCTCGGTGATCGCCAACCTGCTGGGCCAGTTCGGGCACCACCCGAGCCGCGACCAGGTGAAGGGCGACCTGACCTGGCTCGGCGAACAGGGCCTGGTGTCGATCGACGATATCGGCTCCGTCCTGGTCGTGACCCTGACCGAGCGCGGTGGCGACGTGGCTGCCGGCCGCGCATCGGTTCCGGGCGTCAGCAAGCCGAGGCCCTGAGCATGGGGCGCAAGTCGAGCATCGACCGGCTAGAGCCGGCAGTCCGCACGCACATCGAGAAGCGCCTGCGCGAGCGGCGCCTCACCCTGGACGAGCTGATCGAGGATCTGCACGAGCACTTCCCCAGCGCGGACAAGCCCAGCCGTTCGGCGATTGGCCGCTACAAGGTCAGCTTCGACGAGATGGCCAAGCGGCTGCGCGAGCAGCAGGCCATGGCCAGCCTGCTGGTCGAGGAGCTGGGCGAGAACCCCAACGACAAGGCCGGCGCACTGATGGTGCAGTCGATCCAGACCCTGACCACGCACGCCGCCCTGGGCGCGCAGATCGACGACGAGACCACGATCGACGACGTGCGCAAGCTGGCCCGCGCTGCAAAGGACGTGCTGCAGGCCAGCAAGGCCAGCCGCGAGGAGCGCAAGGCGATCGAGCGTGAAGCCCGCGAGGCGCTGTTGGCTGAGCAGGAGCAGCGCCTGGAAGAACAGCGTGGCAGCGATGGCATGAGCGAGCAGCTCGAAAACCGCATTCGCGGCATTCTGCTGGGGAAAGCGTGATGAATACCGTGATCATGAAAGCGCGCCGCACAGGCTTAACCTACATGGCAAAGCGCATAGCAGCTCAGCGCGACGAGCCGTACAAGTGTCGGGAATTTGAGGCGGAAATGAGGCTGCAGGTCGGTGGTCGAGACCGGCAGCGAGGTCAGCGCTGATGGCCATGCAAACCACCACCGCCAACCTGGGTAAGGGGCTCACTGCCACCAGCGCGCCGCGCAAGATCGATCTCGCAGAGGAGATGGAGCTACTCGGCGTCGACGTACCCCAGGATATCGGCGAAGCCCAGCCGGAAGACGAACCAGTATTCCTGCCATACCAGCGCCGCTGGTTTGAGGATGAAAGCCAGATCATGATCGGCGAGAAGTCTCGCCGAACGGGGATCACCTGGGCCGAAGCAGGCCGCAACGTCGTCAACGCAGCCAAGCCGCGCCGCCGTGGTGGTTGCAATACCTTCTACGTGGGCAGCAAGCAGGAGATGGCGCTTGAGTACATCGCCGCCTGCGCGCTGTTCGCCAAGGCATTCAACGAGCTGGCCGAGGCCGACGTCTACGAGCAGACCTTCTGGGACGACGGCAAGAAGGAAGAGATCCTCACCTACATGATCCGCTTCCCGAAAACGGGGCGGAAGATCCAGGCGCTGAGCAGCCGGCCGAGCAACCTGCGCGGCTTGCAGGGCGACGTGGTGATCGACGAGGCGGCGTTCCATGAGTCTCTGGAAGAGCTGCTGAAGGCGGCCTTGGCGCTGACCATGTGGGGCAACAAGGTGCGCTTGATCAGCACCCATAACGGCGTCGACAACCCCTTCAACACCTACATCCAGGACGCCCGCGAGGGCCGCAAGGACTACAGCATCCATCGCATTACTCTCGACAGTGCGATCGCCGAGGGTCTGTACAAGCGCATCTGCTACGTCACCGGCCAGACCTGGTCGCCCGAGGCCGAGAAGGCCTGGCGCGATGGCCTGTACAAGAACGCCCCCAACATCGAGTCGGCCGAGGAAGAGTACGGCTGTGTGCCGAAGAAGAGCGGCGGCGCCTACCTGAGCCGCGTGCTGATCGAGGCGGCGATGGTTGCCGATCGCTCGATCCGCATCTACCGCTACGAGGCCCCGCAAGGCTTCGAGGAGTGGACGCCGGAACACCGCGAGGCCGAGGTGCGCGCCTGGTGTGAGGAGAACTTGCAGCCCGAGCTGGCCCGCCTCAGCGACCGCAACCGCCACACCTTCGGTGAGGACTTCGCCCGCCGTGGCGACCTCACCGTGTTCACGCCCCTGCAGATCGACCCGTTGCTGCGCAAGCGTGTGCCGTTCCAGGTGGAACTGCGCAACCTCACCTACGAGGCGCAGCGGCAGGTGATGTTCTTCATCTGCGATCGCCTGCCGCGCCTGACCGGCCTGGCGTTCGACGCCACCGGCAACGGTGGGTACCTGGCCGAACAGGCCGCGCTGAAGTACGGCAGCACCATGGTCGACCAGGTGGCGCTGTCGCTGGCCTGGTACGCCGAGTGGATGCCCAAGCTCAAGGGCGAGTTCGAGGCCTTCAACCTGCAGATCCCGCGGCACCAGACGACGCTCGATGACCTGCTCTCGATCAAGGTCGAGAAAGGCGTACCGGTGATCGACAAGGGCCGTACCAAGGATCTGGAGAGCACCAGCTCGAAGGCCAAGCGCCACGGCGACTCGGCCATCTCCCTGGCCATGGCCGTGCGGGCCAGCTTCATGCAGGGCGGCATCATCGAGGCGACCATGCTGCCTCGCCATAGTCGCGGCTTCGACAACGTGGCCAACGAAGACGACGACATCCAATTACCGGAGCCAAGCACATCATGGTGACCACATCCCGCATCCTGGGCCCAGACGGCCAGCCGATCCGCCTGGCCGAGATCCGCGAGCCGCAGACCGCCCATATCACCAGCCTGCACCACGAAGTGGGCAACCACCCCTCGCGCGGCCTGACGCCGAGCAAGCTGGCGCAGATCCTCGATCAGGCCGAACAAGGCGACGTGATCGCCCAGTACGAGCTGTTCGAGGACATCGAGGAGAAGGACGGCCACGTGTTCGCCGAGATGGACAAGCGGCGCCGCGCCGTGGCCCAGCTGGACTGGCAGATCGTGCCGCCAGACAACCCCACCGCCAAGGAGAAAGAAGCCGCCACCGCACTCCAGTCGATGCTGGCCGGGCTGGATGACTTCGAGGCGATGCTGTTCGACGTGACCGACGCCATTGGCAAAGGCTTTGCCTGTCTGGAGTTCGACGGCTGGCACCGGGTCGATGGCGACTGGCTGCCGCGTGCAATCGATCACCGGCCGCAGACCTGGTTCCAGCTCACCCGCGGCGAGCGTCGCCAGGAGATCCGCCTACGCGGCTCGATGGGCGGTGAGCCCCTGCAGCCATTCGGCTGGATCACCCACGTGCATAAGTCCAAGAGCGGCTACCTGGAGCGCAGCGCACTGTTCCGCGTGCTGGTGTGGCCGTACCTGTTCAAGAACTACAGCGTGGGTGACCTGGCCGAGTTCCTGGAGATCTACGGCATCCCGATGCGCGTGGGCAAGTACCCAGGCGGCGCCACCGAGAAGGAGAAACTGACCCTGCTGCGTGCCCTGGCCCAGCTCGGCCACAGCGCCGCTGGCATCATTCCGATCGGCATGGAGATGGAGTTCCTCAACGCCGCCGAAGGTGACCCGGCTGCGTTCAAGCTGATGATCGACTGGTGCGAACGCACCCAGAGCAAGGCCATCCTGGGCGGCACGCTCACCAGCGGTACCGGCGATGGCACCAACACCAACGCCCTGGGCAACGTGCACAACGAGGTGCGCCTCGACCTGCGCGACTCCGACGCCAAGCAGTTGGCCGCTACGATCAGCCGTGACCTGGTGTACCCGATCGCCGTGCTCAATGGCCTGGCTGACAGCTGGAAGCGCTGCCCGCGCCTGGTGTTCCCGACCCAGGAACCGGAGGATCTGAAGGCCTACGCCGACTCGCTGCCGCAGTTGGTCAAGCTGGGTTTCAAGATCCCGCGCCAGTGGGCTCAGGAGCGGGTGGCAATCCCCGAGCCGGCCGAGAACGAGGACGTGCTGCAGCTGCAGGCCGAGCCAGTCACGCCACCAGCTGATGAGCCGCCACCGCGCCGCGCTGCAGCCACTGCCCAGCAGCGCCGCGCAGCCCCCAACGACCCCGCCGAAGCCATGTCGCCGCGCCTGCAGGCCGACCTGCAGCCGGCCGTGGCAGAGTGGGCCGAACAGCTGCAGGCGCTGGTGGCCGAGGCCGGCTCGCTGCAGGCCATCCAGGCCGGGCTGCTGGAGCTGGCCCCGCAGTTGAGCCTGGACCAGTACGCCGAGCTGATGGCCGAGGCGCTCACTGCCGCCGACCTGGCCGGGCGTAACGACATCGAGGACGAGGTGCGCTGATGGCCACTCCCGCCAGCTACGGCAGCCTGCCGTTCCGTGAGCAGAACGAGTTCCTGCGCCGCAAGATGCCGAGCGTGGACTACTTCGCCGTGCGCGGCGCCGCGCATGACCACGCCTTCGTGGTGGCCGGGGCTCACCGCGCCGACATGGTGGCGGATATTCAGCAGGTGCTGCAGAGCGCCCTGGACAACGGCGACACCCTGGAGGCCTTCCGCGAGGACTTTTTCGCGGTGCTCGATAACTACGGCTGGCAGCCCGATGGCGGCCGCGCCTGGCGCTCGCGGGTGATCTACGAGACCAACCTGCGCACCAGCTACGCCGCCGGCCGCTACCAGCAGCTGCAGGAGGTGAAGGCCACGCGGCCCTACTGGATGTACGAGCACAGCGATGCGGTGATCACCCCGCGCCCCGAGCATGAGGCTTGGCACGGCCTGGTGATCCCGGCGGACGATCCCTGGTGGCAAACCCATTACCCGCCGAACGGCTGGGGCTGCCAGTGCCGCGTGCGCGCCCTGAACGAGCGCGACCTCAAGCGCCTGGGCAAGGCTGGCCCGGACGAGGCACCGGCCAGCAAGCCGCGGCGCATCGAGTACAAGGGCGAAGTGGTCGAGGTGCCCGAGGGCATCGACCCCGGCTGGGGCTATGCACCAGGTCGCAGCGCCCTGGAGCGCCAGGTGCAACTCAGCATGAGCAAGACCGAACGCCTGCCGGCGGCGCCGGCCGCGAGCATGGCGCAGCAGCTGCTCGAGCACGGTGCAGTAAGCCGTGCCATCGACAACGACTGGCGCCGCATGCTTGATGACGTGGTGATGGACGGCGCCGATCGCGGCCGCAGCATGCTGGTGGGCAGCATCAGCCCGAACCTGGTCACCGGCCTGGCCGGCGCCGGGGTAACGCCGGTGACGGCGGTGATCGGCATCAGCGACGTGGCCATGCTGCGCATGCTGGCCGGCAAGGCGCGCGATGCGCGTGCCGTCGCCGCCGAGCGCTTCGGTAACGTCCCCACCGCCCTGGCCCGGCCGAATGCGGTGCTGCTCGATGCCGGCAGTAACAGCCTGGTGTATGTGTATGGTGATGACCTGGCCCTGGCCGTGCGCTACCAGGTGAGCGGCGATGCCGTGGCCAACAGCGTGCAACAGGCGCTGGATATCGCTGCGGTGCGTCGTCGCCTGCAGGCCGGGCAACTGGTGCTGCTGGAGGGCGAGCTGTGAGCGGCGCGCGGGTAGAGCTGGAGTTCGACAACGCTGCCGTACTGTCGGCGATTCGAGGCGCCCTGGCCGAGCTGACGGACCCAAGGCCGATGCTGCTGGACATCGGCGAGGCGCTGGTCAACAGCACCCGCGACCGCTTCAGCGCGCAACGCGGGCCGGATGGCCAGACCTGGAAGACGCTCAGCCCGCGCTACCTGGAAACCAAGTCGCCGAACCCTGGCAAGATCCTGCAGCGGCGTGGCGATCTTGTGCGGCAGATCTTCCCGCAGGTCGAAGGCGCCACCCTGCTGGTGGGCACCGATCGGGTATACGGTGCGGTGCATCAGTTCGGCGCGCTCAAGGGCGCCTTCGGCAAAACCCGTCGCGGCGCGCCCATCCCCTGGGGCGACATTCCGGCGCGGCCGTTCCTCGGTATCTCCGATGATGACGCAGCGGAGATCATCGCCATCGCCCGCGATCACCTGCAGGCCCGTTTGCAGGGCTGAAAACCGCAAACCGCCGCAAAGGCCCGTAGAAGCGTTTTAAGCCCCCCAGGGGGCTGCCGTTGTACGCGTCGGGCTGCCTCTGGCCCTTTCCGGGGCTGTTTGGGCGTTTATAAACACGGCTCTGCATCAGGCCTGGAGTGAGTTTTGGGCTACAGCCTGGGAAAACCGGCAAAACAGCGAAAATGGTAAAGCTGTTGCCAAGGCGGCAACGCTGGGCTAGGGTAAAAGCACTAAACCTTACGGCAGCCACGGCACTGACCACGCCGCCTGCCGCCAGCCCTCGGGCTGGCGTTTGCATTTTTACGGTCGGGATGAGAGCGCGGATACAACACCCTTCGGGGGAAGAAGCGCCAGGGGTCCGTAAGGCCCTAGTTGAGTCCCGACCACCTGATGGGCTACTAATCCATCAGGCATTGACTGAACCTTACGGAGTCCCACCATGACCGCTCTTACCTTCCGCGACACCCGCCTCGACGTGATCGACCGCAACGGCCAGCGCTGGCTGACTGCTGAGCAGATCGGCCTGGCCCTTGGCTACGCGCCAGACAACGCCCGCAAGGGCGTCATCAAGCTCTTCAATACGCATAGCGACGAGTTCACCGAGGCGGATACATTCGTCGCCGTTTTGGCGACGAATTCCCGAGGCAATCCAAACACCCGTCTTTTCTCCTCCAGCGGCTGCATCCTGCTCGGCTTTTTCGCCAATACCGCCCGCGCCAAGGAGTTCCGCGTATGGGCCAAGCAGGTGCTGGCCGCCCAGCCGGCACCTACGCCGGCCGCGCCGGTGCGCGGCGCGAACGGCCGGGTGCTGATCACCCGTGCCATGGAACGCCAGGTGCTGGAGCTGTTCGTCGCCGGCTGGCGGCAGCGGGCCATTGCCGCTGAGGTGGGGCTATCCGCTGCCGCCATCAACCTGCTGCTGCATGCCAAGTATCAGTTTTCCCCGGCGGCTGGCGAACCACAGTGCAGCCCCGAGCTGCTCGCCGCTGTGGCGGTTAAGCACCTGCAGAACGAGCAGGCGCGGCTGATCGAGCAGCAACAGCGGTTGGCCCAGCGCTTCTGCAACTCGGCGCACAACCAGCCGCTGGCCGACCAGCTCGACCGCATTGGCCGGCACCTGCAACAGGCCGCCGCCGTCGCCCTGCTGCCGCTGAGCAGCAAGGATGGTGAGCAATGAGCCTGCATGAGCTGCGCCCCGACCAAGTGGCCGCCATCAATGCCTTTGCCGCGCGGCGCCTGGCCGAGCGCATGGGCGCCCTGAGCGCGCTGAAACAACTGCTGGCCGTGCCGCTGCCGGTGGATGCCGAAGGCGACGAAACCCCGGCTATGCTCGACCACGTGTCGCGCAGCGACCTGTGCCAACTGGTGGACGTGCTGGCCGGCGACCTGGAGCAGCAGGCCTACAAGGTGCAGGAGCTGGCCGACCAGGCGCTGCACAACACCCTGGCCCTGCTGGACTACCCTGCCGACCACGCCCTGCGCGTGCGCTGAACCTCCCAGCCCGGCCCCGCGCCGGGCTGTTTTCCCTACCCGTAGCACCCTCGCCAGCCCTGGCGAGATTTTTGCCCCGTCAAAATTACTTGGCAGGCCTGCAACGCCAAGCTGCCGGCATGAAGACAAAACGCCTCCCTCTCGCCGTTGCACTTGCCGCCTGCAGTTTCGTACTGGGGGCGCCGGCTGCCGACAACACCATCTGGGTTCAGGTGACCCCGGCTGGCCATTTCCTGCCGGCTGATGGCCGCGAGATCAAGGTGCCGTCCTGGCACATCAACCAGGCGGTGGCCACCAAGGTCATCGAGCGCTTCCACGCTCGCAAGAACAAGCGAGTAGTCGACTACGAGCACCAGACCCTGCTCAAGGAAGAGAACGGACAGGCAGCGCCTGCTGCTGGCTGGTATCTGGATCTGCAATGGCGCGAGGGTGAAGGCCTGTTCGCGCAGGTGCAGCTCACTCGTCGCGCTGCCGAGTACATCGCCGAGGGCGAGTACCAGTATTTCTCCCCCGTGTTCCTTTACCACCCGACCACCGGCGACGTCCTGGACGTGCAGATGGGCGCGCTCACCAATGCCCCGGCAATCGACGGCATGCAGGAACTCAGCCTGCGCGCCGCCGCGTCGTTCGGCTGTTTCGATGACTCCCCAGAGGAAAACCCCGTGAACCAATTGCTGCTGGCGCTGATCGCCGCCCTCGGCCTGGCCGAGAACACCACCGAAGAGCAGGCAGTCGCCGCGCTCTCCGCCCACACCACCAACCTGCGCAAGCTGCTGGGCCTGGATGAAAAGGCCGGTGGCGAAGCCATGCTGGCAGCCTGCACCGGCCTCAAGGCCAAGGCCGCCACCAGCGTCGACCCGTCGCAGTTCGTGCCGTTGTCGGTCGTCGAAGGACTCAAGGCCGATATGGCAGCGCTGACCGCCCGCCTGGGTGAGCGCGACGAGAAGGATCTCGACAGCCAGATCCAAGGCGCCCTGGAAGACGGGCGCCTGCACAAGACCATGGAAGAGTGGGCGCGTGACCTCGGCAAGAGCAACCGCGCAGCGCTGACTGCCTACCTGGATAAGGCGCAACCCATCGCGGCCATCGCCGGTAGCCAGACCGGAGGCAAACCGCCGGTGGCGGACGAGAAAACCGGTCTGACCCAGGAAGAGCTGGCTGTGTGCTCGGCCATGGGCCTGACCGCCGAACAGTTCAAGGCCGCCAAGGTCGAGGAGCAATAAGCCATGACTGCGCTGACCAAAGATCGCAACACCAAGCGCCGTGATGGCGTGCAGTACTCCGACCCGGTAGCCGCCAGCACCAAGATTTTTGCCGGCGCCCTGGTGTGCATCAACGCCTCGGGCTACGCCGTGCCGGGCAGCACCGCCACCACCCTGAAGGCTCGGGGCGTGGCGCAGGAGTACGTCGACAACTCGGCCGGCAGTGCCGGTGATCTGCGCGTGGAAACCCGCCGTGGCGTGTTCCCGTTCGTCAACAGCGCCTCGGCCGACGAGATCACCCGTGCCGATATCGGCGCCACGGCCTACATCGTCGACGACCAGACGGTCGCCAAGACCTCCGCCACCAACACCCGCTCGGTTGCCGGCGTTATCCGCGATGTGGATAGCGATGGCGTCTGGGTCGAGATCTAAGGAGCAAGACTCAGATGATCATCAACAAGCAAAACCTCGCCATCCTGCACACCGGCTACAAGGCGTCGTTCCAGGGCGCATTCCAGGGCGCAGTGATCGACTATGACCAGATCGTGATGGAGGTGCAGTCCGGCACCGCCATCGAAACCTACGGCTGGCTGGGCGCTACCACCCGCTTCCGTGAGTGGCTGGGCGACCGCGTGATCCAGAACCTGGCGCTGCATGACTACAGCATCAAGAACAAGACGTTCGAGAACACCGTGGGCGTGCCCCGCGAGGCGATCGAGGACGATCAGTACGGCACCTACAACACCCTGATGGCGCAACTGGGCCAGGACGCCAAGGAGCACCCGGCCGAGCTGGTTTATGCCCATCTGAAAAACGGTTTCACCGGCAAGTGCTATGACGGCCAGTTCTTCTTCGATACCGACCATCCGGTGATCGGCGCCAACGGCCAGGAAACGTCGGTGAGCAACTTCCAGGGTGGTAGCGGTACGGCGTGGTTCTTGCTGGACGTCACTCGCATGATGCGGCCCATCATTCTGCAGAAGCGCAAGAACTATCAGTTCGTTTCCAAGACCGGCGAGACCGACTCCAACGTGTTCGACCGCAAGGAGTTCGTATGGGGCGTGGATGCACGCCTGAACGTTGGTTATGGCCTGTGGCAGCTGGCCTATGCCTCCAAGGAAGCGTTGGATGCCGACAGCTTCAACGCGGCCTATGCCGCCATGCAGGAACTCAAGGGCGACAACGCGCGTCCGCTGGGTATCCGTCCGAAGCTGCTGGTAGTGCCGCCAAGCATGCGTGCTACTGCCCTGGAAGTGGTCAAGGCCGAGCGCAACGCCGCCGGCGCCACCAACATCAACCGCGACGTGGTCGACGTGCTCGTCACCCCGTGGCTGGCCTGATGGGGTGATGCATGGCTAATAAATCGACCGCCAAGGCGCCTGCAAAGGCGCCCACCAAGAGCGCAGATAAGGCAGCCCCAGCGGCTGCCCCTGCAGCCGCCGAACAGCTGGCCACCCAGCCGGCGGCATCTACCGAAAATGCTGCACCGACTCAGGTGAACGAGCCGGCCAGCACCGAACAACCTGCGAATGAAGCATCCGTTCTGGAGAACGGTTCCATGGGGCAGGACGCCCCGACCGATACCGCCCCGGCCGCGCCTGATAAGGCGGCCGACACCAGCCAACCGGCATCTGCCGCGCCCCAGGCGTCTGTGGGCGATGCCGTTGTGACTCAACCAGGTGCGGAGGCGCAGGCAGCAGCATCGCCTGCAGGTGGCAGTGCCACTGATGCTGTTGATGGCCTGGGCGACGATGGCGACTACGAGGGGCTTTGGGTCGAGGCGATTCCCGAGCAGGGCTTCCGCCGCTGCGGTTTTCGCTTCACCCGTGAAGGCTTCGGCATTGCCCTGGACGCGCTGACGGCCGAGCAGATCGAGCAGCTGGAGAACGAGCCCAACCTCAAGGTTGAGCGCGGCATCTTCTCCGGCAGTGTCGGCGAGCGCGTGGAGTAACCCATGCAGTACATCACCGCCGATCAACTGGCCGAACGCCCCGGTGCTCGCGAACTGGCCCAGGTGGCCACCGCAGCACACCTGGCGATTGTGCCTGCCGAGTTGATGGAGGCCACCCTGCGCGGCGCCGATCGCAGCAGCTGGACGGCACCGCAGGTGGCCTCGGCGGATGATGCCCTGCAACGAATCGAAGACGCTGTGCGCCAGGCCGAGGGTCTGGTGGATGGCTACCTTGCGCGGCGCGGCTATGGCCTGCCGCTGAGCCCGGTACCTGAGCTGGTGACAGGCTGGGTGCGCGATATCGCCCGCTATCTGCTGCACAAGGATCGCCAAGGCCGTGAGGATAACGACCCCATCGTGCGGGCCTATCGCGATGCGTTGAAGTTCCTGGAGCTGATCGCCCAGGGCAAGTTCAGCCTGGGCGCGTTGGACCCCATCCAGAACAACCCGAGCACCATCGATGTGCGCTTCGATTCAGCGCCAAGTGTCTTCGATCGCAAAAACCGGCGGAGCTTCTGATGAGCGCCCCTTTCGACATCAACCTGGTCATCGCCCGCCTGCGCGCCGAGGTGCCCGAGCTGCAGAGCGTCGAGGGCGTCGCCGAGTACGGCGCGGTGACCAGTCTGCGCGACTTCCGTACCCCTTGCGCGTTCGCGTTGCTGGTGCGTGAGCGTGGCGACGGTGAGCCGCCCAAGGCTGGCCGCCAGCGCGCCCTGGCCACGGTCGGGGTGGTTTTGGCAGTGCGCAACTACCGCGACACCCGAGGTGCCGAGACGGTGGAGGAACTGACGCCGCTGCTCGGCAAGGTGCGCGACGCGCTGATGGGCTGGACGCCGGACATCATTGGCGGGCGGCCGTTTCAGTTCCTCCAGGGCGACGTGCTGGACTACGACGCCAGCACGCTGCTGTGGACGGATGTTTACCAGACCCAACACTTCATAGGCGTAACCCCATGAGCAAGAGCAACAGCAACGCCCCGGCCGCCGCGCCGACCCTCGTAGAAGTCACCCTGGAGAAGCCGCACACCCACAAGGGTGAGCCGTTCAAGAAGGGCGACAAGATTCGCGTCAATGCCGCAGAGCGGGATTGGCTGATCGCCAACAAGGTCATCGCCGGCTCTGAGCAGCCGCAGGCCAAGGAGTAACCCATGTCTGATCTCTTTTCCTTCCAGGGCAAGATCTACCTCGGCGAGCGTTCGGCCCAGGGCAAGCTGGTGAAATCCATCTGGGTGGGCAACGCGCCGGCCTGTTCGGTGCAGTTCCAGACCGAGACCACCAACAAGACCGAGTCTTTCAGTGGCAATCGTCTACCGTATGGCCGCCTGCGCCGTGGCAAGACGGCCAACATCACCCTGTCGCTGGATGAATGGATTCTGGAGAACCTGATCCTGGGCCTGCACGGCAAATCGGTGCCGGTTACCGCCGGTTCGGCCACGGGTGAGGTTCTGCCCACCGGTATTGTTGCGGGCGACCTGGTGCGCTTGGACAAGGGCTTCGTCAGCAGTGTGGTGATCACCGACAGCGCCGGCACCCCGGCACCAGTGCCGCACACCGTCGAGTCGCCCAATGCTGGCTTGATCCGCCTGGGCTCGCTGACCGGCGTTACCCCTCCGTTCAGTGCCGCCTACAGCTACGCCGCTGCGCAGTCGCTGTCGATCTTCGCCGAGACGCCGCCAGAGCGTTGGCTGTATCTGGACGGCATCAATACCGAGAACAACCGCCCGGTGCTGCTCGACCTGTACCGCGTCAGCTTCGACCCGGTCGGCGACCTCGGCCTGATCCACGACGAGTACGGGCAGCTGAGCATGACCGGCAGCGTGCTGTATGACCCGGCCAACGCCAACGGCAGCAACATGCACGGCTTCGGCAACGTGCAATGGCAGGATCAGTAAGCATGGCGCGCAAGGTAAAGGAGGCGGCGCCAGTCGCCGCCCCTGGCGCCGATGACCTGGAGGTGCTCCACCCGGAGCGCGAGGTCACCATCGCCGGTCGCCAGTTGGTGGTGCGCGAGTATGGCTTCGTCGAGGGGCTCAAGCTGCGGCCGCTGTATGCGCCGTTGATCGAGACCCTGAAGCCGGTGCTGGCCGAGGGCGAGTTGCCCGACCTGGAGCAGATCCTGGATCTGCTGGTGCAACATGCCGACGCGCTGCCGCAGCTGATGGCCGCCGCCTGTGATCAGCCCGTTGAATGGGTAGCCGGTCTCGGCCATGAGCACGGCCACAACCTGATGCTGGTGTGGTGGGGGGTGCTCGGCCCTTTTTTCGTGCGCAGTGCAGCGGGCCAGCTGCTCAGCGAAAGGCTGCGGGCCATGCGCCGCGCTGGAGCGACGTCTACGCCGTCCTGATCTCGGCCGGCTATGGCGATGCCGAGCGCATCGGGCGTATGACGCAACGGCAGATCCTGCTGCACTACAACGCCCAAACCCGTCGCCGCAACCTGGAGCGGGCCCAGAACTTCATTGATATGAACAAGGCAGGCGCAAGCGCCAAGGCCGCCGAAGAACACTTCAAGCTGCTGCAGAAGTGAAAGTTAGGAGCTAACCATGGGATCTGGTTCCGCCCGCCGTCTGCCATTCACCCCGTGCAAGCTGTATATAGATGGTGCTGAAGGTCTAAGCGTTGGTGATTTTATAGTGACACCTGGCGGGTCGGCTTACTTGGTACAGAAGACTCGCCAAAGTCCAACCAAGCCGGCGCGTTTGTATCTCACCTGTCTTCGTTGGCCAATCGCGCAGATCCCGGAAGAAGGTAGAACCTACCAGCTCAATTGGTACCGCCGTTGAGCTGGGTAGTTATGCCCGACATCTGATTGGTGCTGCAGGCGTCCGCAAGTGCGGTGCAACGTTAGGAACAGCAAAGCCCCCGTAAACCTCCTGGGCCGGTATGAGCAAGACGGCCAATACCAGAAACGACGGCGGGGAAATAAGCAGGGGTAACGCCCTGGTGCCTGCCTTAACCGCCTTCGGGCGGTTTGTTTTTGCCTCGTCAAAATTACATCCCACCTCGCGCGCGCGAGCATGGCGGCACATTCCCTCTATGTGACCGCACCCCATGGCTCTGGCAGGCAAGAACCTCGAACTGGCAATGCGCATCCGCGCCGATCTGCAGCAGGCGATCGGTGAGCTGCAGCAGTTGGAGGGTGCTGTCGAGGCCAACGGCCGCCAGGCCGAGTCGTCCAGCCGCGATATGGAGAAGCTGGGCAAGACCATCGGCAATGTGGCTGCCGCGATTGCCGGCGGTGCCATCTATAAGGCGGTGATTAGCGCCACCATCGAGCAGGAGCGAGTCACCGCCCAGCTGGAACAGCGCCTGCGCTCGACTGGCGGCGCCGCTGGCTTGACCCGCGACGAGCTGCTGGAGATGGCCAGCGCCATGCAGCAGGTGACCACCTACGGCGACGAGGCGGTGATCCCGGCGCAGTCTCTGCTGCTCACCTTCACCAAGATCGGCCGCGAGGTGTTCCCCCGGGCTCTGGAGACGGTGCTCGACATGAGCACCGCAATGGGTCAAGACCTCAAGTCCTCGGCCATCCAGCTGGGTAAGGCGCTCAACGATCCCATCCAGGGCGTGGCCGCCCTGTCGCGCGTCGGCGTCCAGTTCACCGAGCAGCAGAAGGAGCAGATCAAGACCCTGGTTGAGTCTGGCCGAATCATTGACGCCCAGAAGATCATCCTGGCCGAGCTGGAAACGCAGATGGGCGGCAGTGCCCGTGCAGCCCGTGACACCCTTGGCGGCAGCATCGAGGCGCTGAAGAACGCATTCGGCGATCTCCTGGAAGGCGACACCGGCAGCGAAGGTCTGGTCGGTGCCCGTGAGGCGATCGAGGAGCTGACCCGCGTGATGAGCGACCCGGCCACCAAGGAAGCATTCAGCGTCCTGATCGGTTTGGTGGCCAGTCTGACCACTGTGGCGGCTGAAGCCACGGTAGCCATGGGCGATCTATTCGCCAACGTCAGTGCCAGTATCAAGTCGCTTACTGGGAACCTCGACCCACTGGAGCGCCTCGCGGTCGAGATACGCGCTGTGGATCGTGCCATCAAGGGTGATTCGGATACACCCCTGATGTACCTCTTCACCTCAGAGGCAGAACTCAAGCAGCTCAAGGCCCAGATGGAGGCAGAGCGCGACCTGATTCTGGCTGCTCGTGGCCAGGGCAAACCAGCTCCGGCGCCGACCACAACTGGTGGCGGTGAAGTCGAAGAGGTCAAGGTGGTCAACAAGGAGTACGAAAAACTCCTTACCAACCTGCAAAAACAGTCCGACCTGTTCGGCGTCACCAGCGAAGCCGCCCGTGTGCGCTACGCCATCGAGCGCGGCGAGCTGGGCGAGCTGGATGCAGCCCAACAGCAGGCCCTGCTGCGTTACGCCCAGGAGATCGACGCCAAGCGGGCCAGTGGCGAAGCGAGCAAGGCGGCGGCGCAAGCCAGCGAGCAGCAGACCCGCCAGCAGGAACAATACGTGCGCGGCCTGGAGCGCAGCGCCGCGCTGATCGGCCTGAGCACCGACCAGGTGCGCGCCTACGAGCTGGCCGAGAAGGGCCTCACCGGTGCCCTGCGCGATCGCGCCATCGCCGCCCAGGCGGTGATCGCCGCCGAGGAGCGCAAGCAGCAGCTCGATGCCGATGCCAAGCAGATTGCAGGCCTGCGCGCCCAGCTGCTGCGCGCCGAGGGCCGCGACGCCGAGGCGCTGACCATCGAGATCGAGCAGCGCTATGGCGAGCTGATGACCCGCCTGCGCGAGCGCGGCGATACCGCCGGCCTGGCCATCATCGACGGCCTGGTGAATGTCGAGCAGGCGCAGATTCGTTTCAATGAGATCCAGCGCCGGTACGACCAGGTACTGGCCGAGCAGACCCGCCAGGAACAATCGGTACAGGCCGAGCAGCAGGCTGGGCTGCTGAGTGAAGTCGGCGCGCGCGAGCGGATTCTGGAGATTCACCGCCAGACCAACGCACAGCTGCAGGAGATCCGCCCGCTGCTGGCCGAGATGGCGCAGATGCCCGGTGCGATCGGCGCATCCGCACAGCAGGCCCTCGACAACCTGGACGCCCAGGCCAACCGCTTGCGCGCCACCACCACGCTGCTGCAGGAGACCCTACGCACCGGCATTGAGAGCGGCCTTTCCTCTGCGCTATCGGGGCTGGCGCGCGGCACCATGAACCTGCGCGAGGCCGTCACCGCCCTAGGCCAGAGCGTGGCAGATGCCCTGGCCCAAATGGCCGCCCGCAACATCGCCGAGGGGCTCACCAATAGCGTGATGGGGCTGTTTGGCGGTGGTGGGCAGCAAGGTGCGGAGCTGGCCACCGGCGCCGCGGCCGTTACCACGTCTGCCGGCGCACTCTCCGCTGCCGGCGCCACCCTGGTGACGGGTGCAGCAGCTATCCAGGCGGCCGCGGCCAGCCTGGCTGCCGCCAGTGCGGGCTCGGCCGGTGCCGGCGCCGGTGGGCTGGGCTTACTCTCGATGTTCGGCGGCGCCGGCGGCGCGGCCGGTGCCGGGGCGTACACCGGCGCGTTCGGTTTCGCCGAGGGTGGCCACGTCCTGGGCCCTGGCACCACCACCAGCGACAGCATTCCCACCTGGCTCTCCAACTACGAGTTCGTCACCCGTGCCGCCGTCGTGCAGCAGCCCGGAGCGCTCGCATTCCTGCACGACTTCAACGCCCGCGGCCTGGCCGCGCTCGATGACTGGGCCATGTCGCGCTGGGCCCGCCACAACACCGGAGGCCTTGCCGGCGTGCCGGCACCTGCGCTGTCGGCGCCGAGTCTGGGCAACACCCGCCTGGCCGAGCCGGCCAAGAGCAGTACCACCATCAAGAACGGTGTGAACCTCTACGCCGTACAGCGCCCCGAGGACGTTGCTGGCATGGCCTGGGGCAAAGCTGGCCAGGAGCACTTCATGGTTTACCTGCAACAACACGGCGCCGAAGTGCGCCAGCTACTGGGACTCTGACATGCCTCATCAAATCAGCTTCGTCGACAACTCGGGCGGCGTACTCGCCCACTACAAAATGCTGGAGACCATCCGCGACTTCGCTGCAGCGAATGGCTGGACGGTACTGCGCTATGACACGGTGCCGGCCAACCGCGAGTTGATCCTCAAGGGCGTGGGCTACACCGGGCAAGAGGAGATCTTCGTCGGCTTTCGCACCTACCAGGACGCCAGCGCGGACTACTACAACCTGCTGGCGGGTGTGTTCACCGGCTACGTGGCGGGCAATACCTTCGACACCCAGCCCGGCGCACGCTTGAGCGGCGTGCCGGCGCACAACAACCGCATCGACTACTGGCTGACCCTCAACCCGCAGCGCATCGCGCTGGCTATGAAGGTGGGGACTCCGGTTTATGAGAGCGCCTACGTCGGCAAGTGCCTGCCCTACGGCCGCCCGAGCCAATATCCGTACCCTGTGGTTTGCGGCGGCATGCTCACTGGCGCCACCGCAACGCGCTTCAGCGATACCGGACACTCCGGCTACTTCAAGGGGAACCGGCCGGCCATGGGGCTGCGCAGTAACGACAACTGGCTTCAGCCGCTCTGCTACCCCTGGGGTAACAGCTATATCACTGGCACTGGAGTCGGTTTGACCAGCACCAACCTGCGCGACACCGGCGGCATCTATCACCTGCTGCCAGTCGAGCTGCACGACAACAGCGCCAACCTCTGGGGCGCGCTGGACGGGGTCTTCTATATCTCCGGCTTCGACAACGCAGTGGAAAACACTCTGACCGTCGACGGGGTGGATTACGTGGTGATCCAGGACGTATGGCGCACCGGGCATACCGACTACTACGCACTGAGGATGGACGACTAATGGCTTTCTACAGTGGCTCGGCGAATGACATGGCCGCAGTGAGAACGGCGTTGGTTGCTGCCTGTGTGGCCGACGGCTGGACCTGGAATGGCGGCACTGAGGTGTTGAGCAAGGGCGTGATGTTTGTGCGGCTGCAGATTGTTGGTGGTTATCTGACGCTGTTGGGGCGCACGAGCGCAGGTGCGGGTGATGCGCCCAGTATTGTCCGCATGGGGCAGATGGGGACCGCTATCACCTGGCCTGTTGAGTACACGTTCTTTGTTTTCGACGCAGAGGTTTATTGCGTTATCAGGTTCGGCGTCGATTTCTACCTGTGGTGTGCATTTGGGCAATCAGCTGTGGCTGGTTTGCTTGGCACGGGTATGTGGGTTGCAGCATCGGTGCCGGCCGGAAACAACAATAACCCGGCAATTGAACCTACAGATGGCGCAGGCCAGTCGTGGGGTTATGGCTGCCCTGCCATATTTTGGCGCACCACCACTGGCGGCAACACCAACTTCCACGAACATTGGGTGCATTCAGATTTGGATAGTCAGGGCTGGTGGTCGGGGCAGTCAGTTGGCGCTGTCTCCGTCGGTATATCGCCAGTTGTACCTCTGATCGGCCTGCTGCCGAACGCTTGGAACAGCGAGGCGGTTCTGCTGCCTATACGCGCCTATAAAGTCAGACCATCCAACAGACTGAGCCTGACGGTCGATCTAGAACACGCGCGGTATACCAGGGTCGATAACTATTCACCTGGGGAGGTCATCCAGATCGGCAGTGACCGCTGGATGGTGCTGCCGTTTTATAGAAAGAACACGGCCGCCCGCAATGGTAGCGCTGCCCCAGCCACTCACACCGGCACCTTCGGCTGGGCCATCCGCTACGAGGGGCCATAGCCGTGGCCGTTCTCAGCGGCCAATCGGTGCGCCCTATCCAGGGCGGTATCGACAACCCGAACCTGACCACTGACCACTGGGCGTTCGCCTGGGTCAACCAGTTCGACCCATCGCCCTACGTCAGCGATACCCAGCGCACCGGTCAGGCACCCCTGACAACCCATTGGCCGGTCGCCGCCAATGGCCGGGGTCTGAGCGGCCAACGCATGCGCGCCCACGTCGACGACTGGTACCACCGCTTTCACATCAGTCCGCAGCAGCTCGACCTCGGCAACGTCGTCTCGGCGCAGACGAGCCCGGTTTTTCTGTGGAACGCGTTTCTGGAGCCGAGGACGCTGAGCAGTATCACCGGCCTGGACGAGGGTATCGAGATCAGCGGCCAGCCGGCGCCGCCGCTGCTGTTCCCTGCTCTGATGGAGCTGGCATGGAATGTCACTGTCACCCCAGACGGCCAGCCTGTGCTCGATACAGTCGTGGCCTGGCAGTTCGACAAGGACCACTCGGCCGGCCTACGCATCACAGCCAACCGAATCATCGCCTGGACCTTCGTGCCGGACTGGGGCGATGGCATCCGCGAGCGCCTGAGCGCCTCTACCGACATTCTGCAGAGCGAGTCGGCAGCCAGCCAGCGCCGCCAACTGCGCCTGGCGCCGCGCCGCGAGTTCACTGGGCCAATGTATGCCGAAGGGCGCGAGCGGCAGCTGCTCGATCTCGCGCTGTTCGGCTGGAGCGATCGTATCTGGTCGATCCCGATCTGGCCCGATATCCAGCTGCTGCAGGTGGGCATCGCCGCCGACTCTGCATTCATTCCCTGCAGCACGCAGCACCTCGATTTCCGCGACGGCGGCCTGGCCATGTTGCGTGGCGAGGATGCCTTCACCAGCGAGACGGTGGAGATCCTCGACGTACTCAGCAACGGCCTGCAGCTCAAGCGCAACACGCAGCTGGCCTGGCCGGCCGGCTCGCGCCTGTACCCAGCGCGCGCGGCGCAGTTGCTCGATGAGCCATCGCTGAGCAAACTCTCCGATCGCCTGGTCGAGGCCGAGGTGCAGTTCCTGGTCGTCGAGCCAAGCGACTGGCCGGAGTGGCTGCCTTCCACTTTATATAGAGGGCGGCCGGTGTGGGATCGGCGCCCGGATGACACCGACAACCTTACCCACGCCGCGCAGCGCCTGCGCTCGACGCTGGACAGCGGCTTCGCCCAGCCACTGATCACCGACACCGCGCGCCGCGCCCTGCAGATGCTCGGCCAGCGCCACCTCGATCTCGGCCGGGAGGCTCGTGCGCTGGTGCGTTCGTTCATCTATGGCATGCGCGGGCGCCAGAAGGTCGTATGGGTACCGAGTCATATGGACGATCTGACCCTGGTCGCAGCCATTTCGGCGGTGGCCACCACCCTGGATATCGAGAACATCGGCTACACCCGATTCAGCAACGGCAAGCCCGGACGGCGCGATATCCGCATCGAGCTGTTCGACGGTTCTGTATTCATGCGCCGGCTGATCGGTTCGACCGAACTCGACATCCAGGTCGAGCGCGTCGGCCTGGACAGCGCCCTGGGCGTCGAGGTGCAGCCGCACCAGGTCGCGCGCATCAGCTGGATGAACCTGATGCGCTTCGAGAGCGACGTGCAGGAGATCGAGCACATGACCGACAGCGAAGGTGTTGCCGCATGGGCAACGGTGTTTCGCGAGGAGCGTGACGATGAGTTTTGACAGCCGCGAGGTCTCACTCGCCGCCGGCATGCCGATCCGTCTCTACGAGTTCATTCGTGGGGTGATGCGCTGGCTATACAACAGCAGCGACCGCGATATCACCGTCGGCACGCAGGTGTACCGCACGCTGCGCGGCGGCATCAGCGACAACGGCATCCGCCAGAGCGGCGTGGCCAAGCAGGATTCGCTAGTGATCACCGCGCCGGCCGACATCGAGGTCGCTCAGCCCTGGCGCGGCAGTCGGCCCAGCGCCGAGATCTACCTGCGCGTGCTCGATATGCACTACGGCGAGAGCGAGATCGTCCACCGGCTCACCGGCTCGATCTCCAGCGTGAAGTGGCCGCGCCTGGACACTTGCACCATCACCGTCCAGGACATCGAGAGTTCGATGGAGCGTCCGGGGCTGATCGACACCCACAGCCGTACCTGCACCACCACGCTCTACTCCACGAAGTGCGGTGTCGATCGCAATCTGCACCGCGTTGAAACCACCATCCAGAGCCTGGCCGGCAGGACCATCAGCTCGGGCGAGTTCGCCAGCTACCCGGACGGTTGGTTCAACGGTGGCTATGTCGAGTGGCCGATCAGCTCGGGCGAGTACGACAGCCGGCATATCGAGACGCACGTGGGTTCCGTGTTGCAGCTGCTCGACGGCATCGTCGGGTTGGGTGCCGGCCAGGCGATCCGGGTGTACCCCGGTTGCGACTTCACTGCCGCTACCTGCAGCAGCAAGTTCGGCAACCTACTCAACCTTCGGGCGACGCCACATATGGATGGCAAGAGCCCCTTCGACGGCGAGCAGGTGTTCTAGCCATGTGGGTACAGATCGCAATCCTGGTGGCGTCCTACCTCATCCAGTACGCCACCCAGCCAAAACCCAAGAAGCCCAAGCCGGCGGCGTTCGCCGATTTCGACTTCCCGCGCGCCGATGAAGGCACCGAGAAGTCGGTGCTGTTCGGCCAATGCTGGACGAAGGACTGGATGGTGCTGAGCGTGCGCAACCAGCGTAGCCAGGCAATCAAGAGCAAGGGGGGCAAGAAGTGAGCAGCGAGCTGATCGTGACCATCCAGCACCTGCACACGGTGCCGACCTGGACCACCCGCACTGGCTACTGCGCCAGGCAAAGCCGCACCTTCTTCGCCGAGCACGGCCTCGACTGGCTGGCCTTCGTGCGCGAGGGCATTCCCGCGCAGCAGCTACTCGACACTGGTAATGCGCTGGCCGCCCACCTGGTGGAGCACGCGCGCACGATGGAGGCCGCAGATGGGCAGCAAGAATAAGGCGCAGACGGTCGGCTTTCGCTATTCGTTCGATATCCACTTCGCCATCGGCAAGGCCATGGACGGCCTGCTGGCCATCCGCGCCAGTGGCAAGAATGCCTGGACCGGCAACGTCACCAGTAATCAGGCGATCAACATCGACGCGCCCAACCTGTTCGGCGGCGACAAGGGCGAAGGCGGTATCCAGGGCCAGCTCGACGTGATGTTCGGCGAGGAGGATCAGCCGGTAAACAGCCGGCTGGCTGCTGCGCTGGGCGGCCTGGTGCCGGCGTTCCGTGGCTTCTGCGGCGGCTTCTTCACCGGCCTGGTGACCTCGATCAACCCGTACCCCAAACCCTGGGAGCTGCTGCGCTACCGCCGCCTGAAAGGCTGGGACGGCGCGGTTTGGTACCCGGAAACCTGCGCGATCGACCTCGTCGGTGGCCAAGTCCGGGCCATGAACCCGGCGCACATCCTCTACGAGACCTACACCAACCGGGACTGGGGGCGCGGCCTAGATCGCAGCATGATGGATGATGCGGCGTGGCGCGCCGCCGCGCTCAGGCTGTTCAACGAGGGTTTCGGCCTGTGCCTGGAGTGGAAGCGCTCAACGCCGCTCAGCGAGTTCCGCGACCAGATCACCGATCACATCGGTGCCTACGTCGGGCCCGATCGCCGCACCGGGCTGATCACCCTGACGCTGATCCGCGATGACTACGACGTCGAGACGTTGCCGCTGTTCGACGAGGACTCCGGGCTGCTGAGCATCGAGGAGGACGAGACCAGCAGCGCGCTGATCGCGCCGAGCCAGTTGTTCGTCGAGTACACCGATGCCATCAGCGGTGAGACCCGCCGCGCCCGCGCGGTCAACGCCCCCATCGCCCAGGCCCAGGGCGGCCCGGCCGGCGAGGTGGTCAGCTACCCAGGTCTGCCGACCGCCGAGCTTGCCGGCCGCGTGGTTGGGCGCGACATGCGGGTGAAGGGCAGCAACCTGCGCAAGTTCAAGGTGCGCCTCGACCGCCGCGGCTGGAAGCTCGGGCCCGGCGAGCCGTTCCGGGTGCGCTCGCTCAAGCGCGGTATCGACACCATCGTGCTACGCGCTGGGCGGATCGAGGACGGCACCCTGGCATCCGGGGCGATCACCGTCACCGCCCTGGAGGACGTGTTCGGCCTGCCCTCGGCATCCTTCGTTGCGGTACCGCCCAGCGGTTACGTGCCGCCCGATCGCACGCCGCAGGCCGTCAGCCTGCGGCGACTGATGGAGGTGCCGTATCGCGAGCTGGCTGGGCTGATCGACCCGGCCAACCTGGCGCTGCTGGACGTGACTGCGGCATGGTTGTCGACACTGGCTGCCAAACCCACTGGACTCTCGCTCAGCTACAGCCTCACCACCCGGCCAGGCGCCAGCGGTTCGTTCGTTGATCGCGGCATTGCCGACTGGTGCCCCACAGCGCAGTTGGTGGGGGCGCTGAGCATCTCGGCCACCTCGGCCACCCTGACTGCCGGCATCGACCTGGAGCGCGTCAGCCTCGGCCAGGCGGCGCTGCTCGATGACGAGATTGTGCGGGTGGATGCTATCAACCTGGTTTCTGGTGCGGTGACGTTAGGTCGCGGCTGTGCTGACACTGTGCCGCGTGAGCATGCGGCAGGGGCGCGGGTGTGGTTCTACGACACGTTCGAGGGTACCGACGAGACCGAGTACTCCTCGGGCGTCACCATGCAGGCCAGGCTGCTGACCAACACCAGCATCGGCCAGCTCGACTCTGGCCTGGCGGGCACTGATAGCCTGCTGTTGGGTGGGCGCCAGGGCCGGCCATACCCGCCGGGGCAGTTCACCATCGGCGGGAGCAGCTGGCCCTCCAGTATTGAGGGCGACGTGGTACTGGCCTGGGCCCACCGGGATAGATTGGGCCAGGCCGACCAGCTGATCGACACCACCCTGGGCAGTATTGGACCCGAGGCTGGCTCCACCTATAGCTGCCGGTTGCTACGCGCCGATACCAACGCGGTACTGGCCAGCCAGACAGGTGTAAGCGGCACCACAGCGACTCTGACGACCACCTACGTGGGTCAGGTCATTGCAGAGGTGTGGTCGGTGCGGGGAGGGATTGAGAGCCTGCAGAGGCAGCGGTGGCAGTTCGACCATACGAACCCGCCACCACCGTGAGTTTGGCAATTCATTTGCCGTATGTGAAAGAATCAGCTCGCTGCATTTATCGCGCGCAACGCCGCTATTTTTCGCGCGGCGCTACAACTTGCACGGAACGCTACGACGTAAATCCGACAGGCATAAGCAGGAAGGTCGCGCGAATTACCCTGGGAGATCTGTTTGGCCTGCCATGTGCTACCGGCCCCGAGAGGTGACGGGATGGGCGAACAGAAGTCAGCAGAGGCCGTAGTAGTTGCTGGAAACCGGAGCGATGAAGGGCTGAACCTGTCATGAGTGGATAGTCAGGTGTGCTCTCTGTTGGAGCGTAAAGCAGAAACGCCGTGAACAGCGGTGGTCGAGACCATCAGGAGGTAGGAGTCGGAAACTCCGAGGGCCGGTCTGGGCGCTTAGCTACCGCAGGCGACACATCAACGGAACCAAGCTCGCTGATGCTGTTTGTCAGTAGGCAGGAACCGCCGTATACGGAACCGTACGTACGGTGGTGTGGGAGGACGGCGGGGTGACCCCGCCTCCTACCCGATTCTGCCGCAGGCTTTTTACTTCTGCAGCCACTGGCCGTTCAGCTGGATGTACTGGCCCTTGGGCGTGCGCTCGATGGCCTTCTTGCCGGCAATGGCTTCCACGTCGCTCAGGCTGATGCCATTGTCCTTGGCCACCTTCTGGTATTCGGCGCGGCGCGCCTGGTTGATCAGGCGGGCAATTTCGTCGGCCTGGCCGCCAGGCTTGACCACGCCCAGGTAGCCGTTGGGTTGTTCGCCGAGCTGGCCGCTGGCCTTGGCTTCGCCCAGGGCACTCATGGCCTGGTTGAGGTTCAGTGCGTATGCCGGCAGGCTCAGGCTCAATGCCAGCAGCAGGGTCGAAATGTATCGAATCATCGTCTCTCTCCGTAGAACTTGTGCGGCAGGCTTAAAACAGACCACTGTCTTCGTTGAATACACTGTCCAGCGCCTTGTCCACCTTGATGTAGATTTCGTGCTCGACCTTGACGTTCAGGTTGATGTTGATCGGCTCGTTCGGCATCGCCAGTTGTACCGTCGGGGTACAGGCCTGGCACAGCAGCCCCAGGCTCAGGACTGCGAGGAGGCGGTACTTGCGCATGGCGCTACTCCTTTGGCTCTTGGGGGACACGCTGGCGCATCCATTGCTGAATCCGTTGCTGGATGATGCCACTGACCTTGTCGGTCAGCTGCAGGCTGGCCAGCAAGGCCGGGATGTCTTCTTCCAGATTGATGTTGAAATGGATGGGCCTGCCTTTCTCTATGGCCGGGTTCTGTCCATGCAGGCGCATGCCCAGCCGCAGTGTGCCGGACTGATCATAGTCGACGCTACTGCTGAGCAGATCGTAGTGGAAGTCTTCCAGCGCGTCGGTGACCAGCTTCATGCCCGGGTTGGCCTGACCCATGGCGCGGATGCGCGGTGAATGAAAACGCAGCTGCCCACCCGGGGGCCTGGCTTCGATCAGGCCCTGTTCGATACTGATGGCGCCAGCCAGGCGCAGCGGCAGGGTGCCGTCGATCAGCCCGCTACCGGCCAACCCTTCGGCTGGGTAGACGCGAAACAGCTCTTGCAGATCCAGGTCACTGAGCCGCAGGGGCAGCAGATGGCTGGGTTGTTCCAGTGCCCAGGTCGCCGGTGCCAGGCTCAGGCTACCGCCGAGAATGCCCAGTTCGGCGCGCTGGTGGGTCAGGCTGCCTGCTAGTGGTCGTTGCAGGCTGGCCTGGTAGCTGGCCTGCAGCCGCAGGGGGCCGAGCTCGATGCCGGGATCGAGCTGCTTGGCACTCAACTGAGGCAGGTCGAGGCGAAGTCGGTCGCCGTTCAGCTGCAGCCGCAGTTCGGCATCGAGACCGCTCAGGGTGGTGCGGTCATAGATGCCGGCCAGGCCCTTGCCGGTCAGGCTGGCCTTGAGTTGCAGGGGCTTGCCGCTGGGCAGGTTGAGGCTGGCGTTGCCCTGAATACGGCCGTTTTCCAAGGTCATTAGCGGCGGCCAGTCGGCCAGGGTTTGTGCCAGTGGGTTGCCGGCGCGCAGGAACAGCTCGTCCAGGGTGGCATTCAGGTTCAGCGCGCTGGTCGTGTTGTCCAGACGCAGGGCCATGCTCAGGCCTGAATCGGCCAGTAGTGCGCCGTCGAGGGCCTGGCTGCCATTGTCGGCGTTGATGCGTCCCTGCCATTGCCAGCCCTGGGCCTGCAATTGTGGATGGTGCAGGCGTTGGATGCGCAGGCCCAGCGGGCCGGACAGGGTCGGTGTGCTTGGGGGGCCGCTCAGGGTGATGCCGGCCAGCGTCGCTTGAGCTTGCTGCAGGTCAAGCTCGGCGCCGCGCAGGCGCTGGACGTCGAGGCGCGAGCTGTCGGCCAGGCTGAGCTGCACCTGCTGCTGCGTGACGTTGCCTTTGAGGCCAAGGCTCAGATGCAGGTCATCGAGACGGCTGTCAGCCAGGTCCATGCGTTTGCTGCGCGCTTCGAGCTGCAGGTGTCGAACGTCGAGTGCCCAGTCGGAGGATTGGTGCAGGGCAAGCTCGGCATCTGCCTGCAGTTCCAGCGGGCCGTGGCCGCTGACGTTCAACAGCAGGGCCAGCGCCTCATTGGCAGCGCCATCCAGAGGCGCGAGGTGCAGTTGCAATTGCTGTGGCCGCAGGCCGCTCGGCAGCGACGCCAGCCAAGGCGCGTTCTGCGTGGCGAGCTGCAGTTGGGCGTTCAAACGCCGGGCCTGCCATCTGCCCAGGGTATTGCTGAGATCGAGCGCCAGCTCACCGCTGACCAGGCCGACGCCGGGAAGCGGCCAAGGCTGCGGTAGCTGCGCATCGACCCGCAGCCACCCGGAGGTGGCCAGCAGTTCGCTGAACGTAGGGGGGATCTGCGGTACCTGCAACTGCCACTGGGCGTTCATCCCGGCCTGTCGGGGCGTGGCTGGCAGAGCGTCAGCCTCGAGTAGCGTCCATTCGCTCAGCCATTCGGCGAGCCAGGCCATATCCTGCAGCGCGGTAACCTCAAGCTCGCCGCTCCATTGCAGGGCATCGGCCTGAGCCTGCAAGTTGCTATGCAGGGCGATCTGCGGTTGATCATCGAGATGCAGGTTCAACTGCAGCTGTCGCGGGCTGTTCAGCTCACTGCCCAGCCCCTGCAGTTGTGCTTGCAACTTCGCCTTGTGGGCTGCGCGCAACAGCAGCGTATGCAACTGCAGGGTATCGTCCAGCAGTCGTAGGTCGACGTCGCCCTGCAGTGTGCAGCGGCCGCTGGCGCAGGGCAGTTGCGCTTGGGCGTTGCGCAGTTCGATGTGCCGTGGAAGCCATGGCAGGGCATTGCTCAGGGTTTCCAGGAGTCCGGTCAGATCGCTGTCGCTCGGGCTTTCGGATTCTCCCTGCGCGGGCTGCCACGACAGGCGCAGGTCCTGCGCAACCAGGCGGTAGCGAGGCACCTCACTGGCCAGCCAGTAGAGTTGCAACTGGCCGCTTTGCACCAGCAGCTCGCCGTCACTACGTTGTACCAGGCTTGCATCCTGGAACTGCAAGCCTCGCCAGGAAAGGCTAAGCCGCTGCCAGTCCAGCACGATGCGCTGCTCCTCGAACAGTTGCTGCACGCGGTAGCCGACATAGCAGGCCAGTAGCGACAGCAGCGCCAGTATCGCTACACAGGTGCTCAGCCAGAAACGCCGGCGACTCATGAGTGTTCCTTGCTCGGTGCGGTCCACTGGACGGTACCCCATGCTCGAGTGGGTGCCAAGCGGCTTTCCGTGCTATTGTGTATTTACAGCTTTCAATATTTATTTTGTCGTAAACGAGCGAAGGAGGATGTGATGAGTGCTGTGACTCGCTCTCAGCCCGATGCCGATGCGGTACTGGCTAAAGCCCTGCTCAATACCCGTGAGCAACTGGGGCTGACGCAGCAGGAGCTGGCCGACATCGTTGGCGTCCATCGCAGTGCCATCAGCCGCTGGAGTGAGCAGGGTGGTTTGCGTCCGCAGAGCAAGACCGGCGAGCTGGCGCTGTTGCTGATACGCGCCTATCGCGCGCTGTTTGCCCTGTTTGGCGGCAATCAGCAGGACATGCGCCATTTTCTGCGCACCGAAAATCGCCATCTGGCAGGTATTCCGCTGCAGCAGATGAGTCAGGTGCAGGGGCTGGTGCGTGTTGTCGAGTATCTGGACGCCATTCGCGGCAAGGTCTGAGAGCCTGCTCAAAGCCTGCTGCGCGTCGGCCCTGCTGGGTTAAAAGCAGGCTCTAGCAGGCTCCACGCTTAGGAGTGATCGCCATGGATATCTGGCAACTATGCGACGGCGAGCGACAGGTGCGACCGCTGCGCGGCAAGCTGTTGCGCATGGTGGAGAGCCAGGCCCAGGTTGCGACCCTGCAACTGGTGGATAACCTGGCCGAGCAGACCCTGCTCGAGGAACTGCTCGAGAGCAGCAAGCCGCCGCTGCCTGAAGCCGCCGAGCCGTTGCACTACCTGCTGAAGACGCCGTTTCGTTATCCGCCGCTGCGTTGGGGCTCGCGCTTCGGCCGCGTGCACGAACCCAGCCTGTTCTACGCCGCTCAGCGTCTGCAAACGGCGATGGCCGAGGCCGCCTACTACCGTTTCGTATTGTGGAATGGCATGGTCGTGCCGCCGCCCAGTGGCCGCATCCTCTCCGAGCATTCGACCTTCGAGGCGCGTTACCGCGTCGAGCACGGTATCCAGTTGCAACAGTCGCCTTTCGCTCAACATGACGCACTGTTGGCTCACCCCAGTGATTACAGCGTGCCTCAGCGTCTCGGTACGTCGATGCGCGCGGCGGGCATTCAGGCTTTCGAGTACCGCTCGGCACGCTGTCCTGACGGTGGCAGCAATGTGGCGCTCTACGTGCCGGCTGCGTTCGTGGAGAAGCGTCCGCGTAATCTGACGGCCTGGTTGTGTGAAACCACGAGCGAGTACGTGGCGTTCAAGCATGCGCAAACGCCGGATCAACCACGGCTGTTTCACTGGGAGCAGTTTCTGGTGCAGGGGCAATTGCCGCACCCCGCGTAACGCCTGCGCTGGCGCGTCAGATGCCCCGAAACAGAGCGCTGCGCGGATCTGTCGCAGGGAGTTGTGCACAATGCTGAAGCAGGCTGTCACATCACTGTCAGAAACGCCGCTAACCGCTTGATTTTCCGTGGTTGATTTTTAAGTCAATGAAAAATATGCACTTTTTCCATTGGTGAAAAAATCGACAGTTTGACTGCGAGCCCCATGGCATCAGGCCTGTGAGTTCTTTCGCCCAAGTTGTGCACGGAGTTATCCACAGCTTCTGTGGATTGTGAGGAAACTCTTTCTGGCAGCCGCAATCGATCTGGCAGGCAAGACTTTACCTTCGAGAAAAAAGGAGTAGAGTGGCGCGCCCCGGCAGTCACCCCCCTTTATTTATGCCTCGCGCCTTGCCTTCTTCATCCCCTGCAACTCGTTCCGGTTCTTCTCGTCTGCCCATGCGCGTTGCGCTGTGGCTGCTCGACAGTCCGCGTCTGGGACAAACACCGAGCGTCAAACGCATCGCCGGCAACCTGCTCAAGCAGCCTGCCCGCAAAGGCTGTGTGCAGGCACAAAGTCGGTTGGGCCAATTGCTCTGTCGCGACTGCGGTAATACCCGTGATCGCCGTATCGGTTATGAACTGCTACGCCAGGCTGCCCGCGCAGGCGATCGCAGTGCTCAGCTGGAGCTGGAGCGTCTGTCGCGCTGATTGCGTGCTGACCCCGTGTAAATCGCCGGCGGGTATACTGCACGGCGGTCAAACATGGAGCGTCTATGCCAATCGATCCCTTCTCTCTCGCCATCGGCACCGTCGTTGCGCTGGTTCCGTTATTGGCCGGCCTTTGGTCCTTGCAGCGCCGGCTGGCTCGCGCGCAAGGCGAGCAGGCGCTGTTGCAGGAACGCCTGGAGCATGCGCAACTGAGCCAGGCCGGTTTGCTGGCGCAACTCGATGATTGTCGCGCCGAGTTGGCCGAGGTCAGCGAGATCAAGGTGGAGCAGCAAACCGAGTTGGCCGGTTTGCGCCGTGAGAACGAGCTGCTGCAGCAGGAGCGGCAGATTGCCCGCGAGGCCGCGCAGTCATGGAATCAGCAGCGCGAACGTAACGAAGCTGAACTGCGTCGGCTCACCGCCGAGTGTGCGGCGCTGGCTGCCGAGTTGCAGGAAAATCGCGATAACCAGCAACAGCGCCTCGATGATCTGCAGGGCGCGCGCAACGAGCTGCGCGCCCAGTTCTCCGAACTGGCGACGAAGATCTTCGATGAGCGCGAGCAGCGCTTCGCCGAGACCAGCCAGCAGCGTCTCGGCCAGTTGCTCGACCCACTTAAGGAGCGGATCCAGGCATTCGAGAAGCGCGTCGACGAAAGTTATCAGCAAGAAGCGCGTGAGCGTTTTTCCCTGAGCAAGGAGTTGGAGCGTCTGCAGCAGCTCAACCAACGCCTGGGCGACGAGGCGACCAATCTGACCCGCGCGCTCAAGGGCCAGAAGACTCAGGGCAACTGGGGCGAGTTGGTGCTGGAGCGAGTGCTGGAGCATGCCGGCCTGGAGAAGGGGCGCGAGTATCACACTCAGGTCAGCCTCAAGGGCGCTGGTGGCGAGCGCTTTCAGCCTGACGTTCTCATCCGCCTGCCGGGCGACAGGCAGGTGATTGTCGATGCCAAGGTCAGCCTCAGCGCATACCAGCAGTATGTCGCGGCTGCGGACGAGCCGGTCCGCCAGCAGGCCCTCAAGCAACACCTGATCTCTCTGCGCAGTCACCTCAAGGGCCTCTCCGGCAAGGATTACCAGCGCCTCGAAGGTCTGCACAGCCTGGATTTCGTCCTGCTCTTCGTGCCCATCGAGGCGGCCTTCGCTGCGGCGTTGCAGGCCGAGCCGGACCTGTTCCGGGAGGCCTTCGAGCAGCAGGTGGTGATCGTCAGCCCGACTACCTTGCTGGCTACCCTGCGGGTGATCGACAGCCTCTGGCGTCAGGAGCGGCAGGGCCAGAATGCGCGCGAGATCGCCGAGCGTGCCGGCCAGCTGTACGACAAGTTCGTTGCCTTTGTCGCCGATCTGGACGAGATGGGCAGCCGTCTGCAGCAATTGGACAAGGCTTACGCCAGTGCCCGTAACAAGCTGGTGGACGGTCGCGGCAACCTCATTGGCCGTGTGGAAAACCTCAAGCTGCTGGGCGCGCGCGCAAGCAAGAGTCTGCCAGGCGAGTTGCTCGAGCGCTCTGCCGATCTGCCGGCGCTGGACGAACTGGGCGAGTGAGCGACGTCTACCCGCTAGCGCAGGGGCGCTTGCTCGGGTTGTGTGCGAGGACGGGCCTGTTCCAATCGGCTCACGTAGTCGCGCAGCCAGCCGGCCAGGGCGGTGGGTTCGGCCAGCAATTGCCAATGGCCGGCGCGGATTTCACGGCGGGTCAGCAGTGGCGCCCAGTGCTGCAGATCGTCGAACAGCTGCGGGCGCACGAAGCGGTCGTTCAGCGGCACGATCAGTTGCACCGGCACGCGACTGCTGCGTTTGCGCGGGCGCAGCAGGCGGCGCATGAAGTTGGCGCGATACAGCTGTACACCGCGCATGCCATCGCTGCGCTGCGTCAGGTTCGGCGGCAGGCCGCGTACGCCTTCGAGGCGGCGTAGCAGCCTGGGCCAGGCGCGATCCAGGCCCAGTTGCCAGCACAGTTCCGGTAGCAGCGGGATGTGGAAGAAGGCGATGTACCAGGAACTGAGCAACTGCCCCAGTGCCTGCAACAGACCGCCAGGTCGACGCAGGCTCAGGCGCTCGCGCATCCAGTGGCCGACATGGTCGAGACAGGGGCCGGAGATGCTGGTGTAGGACGCCAGCAGCGGCTGGATGCGCGGCTCGGTTACCGCTTCCCAGCTCTGGATCGAACCCCAGTCATGGGCGATCAGGTGCACCGGGCGATCCGCGCTGGTGGCCAGTACCACCGCTTCGAGATCGCGACCGAGTTGCTCCAGGCGGTAGTCGCGCAGGCGCTTCGGCACCTGGGAAGCACCGCAGCCACGCACGTCGTAAGCGACGATTCGGTAGTCGGCGGCCAATTCGCGGATCAGCGGCCGCCAGATCTCGTGGTTGTCCGGATAGCCATGCACCAGCAGCAGGGTCGGGGCGTCGGCTCTGTCCCAGATATAGGTGCGCAGGCGCAGGCCGTCGCTGTCCACGTCCAACTGCCGAGGTGACAGTTCATCCCGCGACAGTGGCGCGTTCATCGCAGGAAACTAAATGGTCGGGCGAACAGGAACATGGCTGGCTCCACGAATGACGATTGCATCGCTCGGTATAAGAGCCATTGTTGAGTGCTGGCTTGCCCTGGTGGGCTGGCGTTACGAAAGTGCCAGTAACCTCTGGGCCGTTCTGAAAACAGCGTTTGGGGCGATCCTGGAAGGTTTCGTGTAGCGCCAGTGCCTGGCAAGTCCAGTCCTTGGTTGGGGCTCCCGAATGCAGGGTCGCCGCGAGTCGCGAAACCGTGCGAACGTGTCCGGCCGTTGCTACCGGCATTCTGCAGCGCGGTCAGATTGATGAAGTGCCGCGTATTTGCCTGCGTCGCGTACCCCGCCAGGCTGTGGCGCCTGGTGCGCCAATGCCGGTGGGGGACGTCGCGGTAGAGGTGGCAAACCTTCAGCAGTGGTCCCGCCCTGTGGAAAACATTCGGCCCCCTAGCCGCGCAACACCAGATGACGGCTGAGCAGCGCGCGCAGGGCGGCCGGCTTGACCGGTTTGGGCAGGTAGTCGAGGCCGGCGGCATGCACCTCGGCCACCAGCTCCGGGCGGCCGTCGGCGCTGATCACCACGCCGGGCACCGGCTCGCCCAGGCGCGTGCGCAGCCAGGCCATCAGCTCGGTGCCGGTCTCGCCCTCGTCGAGGTGGTAGTCGATCAGCGCCAGCTGTGGGCGTACGTCTTCACTGAGCAGGTGCTCGCATTCCAGGCGGTTGCGCGCCGTCCACACCTGGCAGCCCCAGCGCGACAACAGGCTGTGCATGCCGGTGAGGATGCTGTCCTCGTTGTCGATGCACAGCACCTGGGTGCCCTGCAGCGGCTGGCCGTTGACCTCGCTGCCGGCCGCCGCCTTGGGCTTGGCCGCCGGCTGGCGCGCTAGCGGCACGCTGACGCTGAACACGCTGCCTTTGCCTGGCCAGGAACGCACTTCCAGGCGGTGGGCGAGCACGCGGCAGAGGCCGTCGGCGATCGCCAGGCCCAGGCCCAGGCCCTTCTCGGCGCGGGTCTGGTGGCTGTCGAGGCGTTTGAATTCCTCGAAGATCACCTTGCGCTTGTCCTCGGGGATGCCGGCGCCGCGGTCCCACACCTCCAGGCGCAGGTGGTCACCCTCGCGGCGTACGCCGAGCACCACGCGGCCCTTGGCATAGCGGAAGGCGTTGGTCAGGAAGTTCTGCAGGATGCGCCGCAGCAGCTTGCTGTCGCTGTCGACCCACTGCTTGCTGCCGCGCACGCGCAGGTCGATGCCCTGTTCGGCGGCCAGCACGCCGAACTCGGCGGCGAGGGTGTCGAACAGGCTGGCAAGGGCGAAGGGGTGGCGATCCGGAGCGATGCGGCCGTTCTCCAGGCGCGAGATGTCCAGCAGGTCGGTGATCAGGTCCTCGGCCGAACGCAGCGAGCTGTCCAGGTGGCGCACCAGCTCCTGGGCTTCGCCGGGCAGGGCGTCGTCCTGATGGGAAAGGGCGGCCGAGAACAGCCGAGCCGCATTGAGCGGTTGCATCAGGTCATGACTGACCGCAGCGAGGAAGCGTGTCTTCGACTGGTTGGCAGCCTCGGCGTGGGCCTTGGCTTCGGTCAGTGCCTGATTCAGTTTCGACAGTTCATGGGTCCGTTCGGCAACGCGTCGTTCGAGGCTTTCGTTGGCGTCCTTGAGGGCGCGCTCGGCTTCGCGGAACTCGGTGATGTCGGTGAAACTCATGACGAACCCGCCGCCCGGCATGGGGTTGCCGATCAGTTCGATCACCCGGCCGTTGGGGAACACCCGCTCATAGCTGTGCGCGGTGCCCTGGCGCATCCAGTACAGGCGCTTGGCGACGTTCTCTTCGAGGTCGCCGCCGCCGAGCATGCCGCGTTCGGCATTGAAGCGGATGATCTCGGCAATCGGCCGACCGACGTAGATCAAGCCTTCGGGGTACTCGAACAATTCCAGGTAACGGTGGTTCCAGGCCACCAGGCGCAGGTTCTGGTCGACCACGCTGATGCCCTGGGTAATGTTCTCGATCGCGCCCTGCAGCAGGGCACGGTTGAACTGCAGCACCTCGCTGGCTTCGTCGACGATGCGTACCACATCCTCGACCTGCATTTCGCGGCCTTCGATGGCGGCCTTGACCACCGCACGGGTCGAGGAGGCGCCAAGAACACCGGCGAGCAGACGTTCGGTGTGGGCGATCCACTCGCTGTTGGCCGGTTGGTTGGGATCGAAGTCCTTGCCTTTGCCCTGGCGCAGGGCGAAGCGGGTAAAACTCTGTTGCGCGCGTTCTTCGCCGACGAAACGGCTGGACAGCATCAGCAGGTCGGCCACCTGCACCGCCAGCAGGCTGCGGCTGCTGGGTTTGGTGCCCAGGTCATGGCCGATGAAGCGCCCGGCTTGCCAATGCTCGGAAACCCGGGTGCGCGAGAACCAGGAGACCCAGGCAAACAACAGCATGTTGCCGGCCAGCGACAGCACTACGCCGCGCGTCAGCGGGTTGACCTGCAGGCCGATGGGGGCGTAGAGCAGGGTGGTGAGGCCGGGGAAACTGTCCAGTGACCAGCCCATGCCGCGTGCCGCCAGCGGCAGAACCAGGGTGTAGAACCAGAGCATGGCGCCGAAGATCAGGCCGGCGAACACGCCGCGGCGATTGGCCTGTTTCCACACCAGTGCGCCGAACATGGCCGGTGCCAGCTGGCCAATGGCAGCGAACGAGACCTGACCGATGGTGGCCAGGCTGGTGCCCTCGCCGAGCAGGCGATAGCAGACGTAGGCCAGCAGCAGAATCAGCACGATGCTGACCCTGCGCGCGGTGAGCATCCAGTGGCGGAAGGCCTCGAACGGCCGCTCGGTGCTCTGCCGGCGCAGCAGCCAGGGCAACAGCATGTCGTTGGAGATCATCGTCGACAGCGCTACCGAGGCGACGATCACCATGCCGGTGGCGGCCGAGGCGCCGCCGATGAAGGCCAGTACCGCCAGGCTTGGATGGGCTTCGGCCAACGGCAGGCTGATGACGAAGGAGTCCGGTGTCACGCCGGCTGGCAGTAGCATCTGCCCGGCCAGGGCGATAGGCACGACGAACAGTACGGCCAGCACCAGATAGGCCGGGAATACCCAGCGTGCCAGGCGCAGGTCCTTGGGCTCGATGTTTTCCACCACGGTGACATGGAACTGCCGCGGCAGGCAGACGATGGCGATCATCGCCATGCCGGTCTGCACCAGCATGGCCGGCCAGTTCACCGCCTCGTTCCAGAAGTCGTCCAGCTCGGCGGTGTTGTGCGCCTGTTCCAGCAGGTCATTGAAACCGTTGTACAGGCCGAAGGTGACGAAGGCGCCCACGGCGAGGAAGGCCAGCAGCTTGACCAGCGATTCGAAGGCAATCGCCAGCACCATGCCTCGGTGGTGCTCGGTGACGTCGAGGTTGCGCGTGCCGAACAGAATGGTGAACAGCGCCAGGGCCAGCGACACGATCAGCGCCGTGTCCTGCGCGCTGGTGCCGGTATCCTGGGCATGGGCGCCGATCAGCAGGTTGACTCCGAGTACGATGCCCTTGAGCTGCAGGGCGATGTAGGGCAGCACGCCGACCAGGCAGATCAGCGCCACGACGATCGCCAGCGACTGCGACTTGCCGTAGCGCGCGGCGATGAAGTCGGCGATGGAGGTGATGTTCTCCTGCTTGCTGATCATCACCATCTTCTGCAGCACCCAGGGCATGGTCAGCAGCAGGATGATCGGGCCAAGGTAGATCGGCAGGAACGACCACAGCTGCTCGGCAGCCTGGCCGACGGCGCCGAAGAAGGTCCAGCTGGTGCAATAAACGGCCAGCGACAGCGAATAGACCCAGGCCCGTATCTTCGGCGGCATGGGCGTGCTGCGGCGGTCACCATAGAAGGCGATGGCGAAAAGAATGGCCATGTAGATCAGGGCGACCGCGGCGATCAACCCGGGGGACAGCGACATGCAGACTCCAAACGCACAGTGAAACGAAATGAGCCTGGCCGCCGAGGCGAGGCCGATGTTGATCAGTGTTGCACAAAGCCTCGGTCTGTCGGCTGCGACCAAGGTCGCAGCCAAGCAGGCGTGCTTTGCGACGGGACTCGATTGTGCAGCAGCGCTGGGGCTGATAGCTTGGTCGGTTTGCGACTCTGTCCGAGGAGGGACCCTATGTTCAAGCCGCAGCTGGTGACTTTGCAACGTGGCGCTCTGCGCCTGGAACCGCTTTCTGATGCGGATATTCCCGCTCTTGTTGCGTTGGCCGAGGTCAATCGCGAGGAGCTGCTGTACATGAGCGGCACCCAGCGACTGGACTGGTACCGCAGCGCCTTGGCCGATCTGCGCGAGCAGCGGGCACTGCCGTTCGTCATTCGCCTGGGTGACGAGTTGGTGGGCACCACACGCTTCGCCGACTTCATGAATACCCTGCCAGCTTGTGAAATCGGCTGGACCTGGCTCGACCACAACCAGCATGGCAGCGGGCTGAACACCAGCATCAAGTATTTGATGCTCAAGCATGCTTTCGAAAACTGGGGCATGGTTCGCGTGCAACTGAAAACCGCCGCCAGCAACCTGCGCTCGCAACGCGCCATCGAGAAGCTTGGCGCCGTTCGTGAAGGGTTGCTGCGCAACCATCGCCGTTTGGCCGACGGCCGTCTCGATGACACCGTGCTGTACAGCGTTACCGACCTGGAATGGCCGGCGCTGCGTGAGGTGCTGGAGGCGGGCTTCGGCGCCTGAGCCTGATGCACAGTCGCGAGCAGACCCGCTTCTGGCAAGCCTCCGCATTGAACGGGGTCGAGCTGTTGCAGGCGCGCTACCTCGAACAGCGTTTCGCGCCCCACGTGCATGAAGGCTTCGTGTTCACCGTGATCGAACATGGTGCCCAGCGCTTTCGTCATCGGGGCAGTGATCATCTGGCACCTCAGGGCAGCATGGTGCTGATCAACCCGGATGAAGTGCACACCGGCTCCAGGGCGCACGAAGACGGTTGGCGCTATCGCGGTTTCTACCCAGGCAACGCCCAGGTACTGGGGGCGCTGCAGGAGCTGGGCCTGGCCAAGAGCGGCATGCCGTCGTTTGCCTTCAGCGTGCTGCATGATCCGCGTTTGCACGCGGCCTTTCTGCAACTGCACCAGTTGCTCGAGGACGGGGCCGAGGCGCTGCAGCAGCAACTGGCCTGGCGGGAGGCGATTCTGCTGTTGTTTCAGCGTCACGCGCGGCTCGCCGAGCCGCCTGTGCCTGGGCGTGAGCCCTGGGCAGTGGCTTGCGCCAAGCAGATGCTCGCCGAACGCCTGATCGAGCCGCCCTCGCTGGAGGAGTTGGCGGTCGCGGTCAACCTCTCACCCTTTCATTTCGCTCGGGTGTTTCGCCGCGCGACCGGCTTGCCGCCGCATGCCTGGCTCAAGCAGCGGCGTCTGGAGCAGGCGCGGGCGTTGCTCAAAACGGGCTGCACAGCGGTCACCGTGGCAATGCAGCTGGGCTTCGCCGATCAGAGCCACTTGTCGCGACAGTTCAAGCAGGTTTATGGCGTGAGCCCTGGCGAATATCGCAGCGCAGTGGCACGAAGCTGACAGCAGGAATAAAAAAGGTTCTTCGCATTTTCGCGCGGAGGATACGCCCGACACCGGACTGGCAATTACATGTTAGCTGCCGGTGCAGGCACTATCCGTTAGCGCGTCGTCTGATCTGAAGGGTTTCGCCCCTTACGGGCGAGTCACTTTCTCTTGCTTGCCCAAGAGAAAGTAACCAAAGAGAAGGGCACCCCACCATCCGGCCCCGGCTACGCCGGGGTTTCCTCGCTCCATCACCGCTCCAGGGGCACGCTGCGAAGGGCCATCCCTGGCCCATCGCAGCTCTCGCGACATCCATGTCGCTCAACCCCTTCCACGGTGATTCCACTCGGCCTCCTGAAGGGGATTTGGGCGTCGTCTGTAAGATCGCGGTGAAAGAGCAAAAGCCAGACGCCGCTGAGTTTAATTACGTGGAGATTACGCAAGCTCGCGACCCGATCCCCTTCAGGAGGCCGAGTGGAGGTGTTGCGTAGGGGAGCGAGCCGCATGGATGCGGCGAGATACCGACGGCGGCCCCGCTTAAAGGGCCAGGGATGGCCCTTGTAAGCCGGCCCCCGGAGCAGCACCGGAGCGAAGGAAGTTTCGCGTAGCGAAACCCGGATGTCGGGGTGCCCTTCTTTGGCACACCTTTCTTGGGCAAGCAAAGAAACGTAGCGAAGCGCAGTAACAGCCGCAGGCTGGCCCGAAGGGTGAGCAAAGCGAATCAAGGTGTGGCGCCCGTAAGGGGCGCAACCCAAACGTTCAGCAGACGCGGTAATGGATGGTGCCAAGTCAGTAAGCGATACGCACACAAACTTGCCAGTACGGTGTCAATCCGTACCTTCACCACACTATGCGAAGAGCCAAAAAAAAACCGGCGCTCCTTGCGGAGGCGCCGGCTTTTTCAGTCCGCTATGTCGATCAGAATTTGTGATCGGCAGTGTCCGGGTTAAGGTCGCTGATGCCTAGCTTGCCCGCGGCCTGTTCGATGGCACCGGTCTGCTTGACAAGGGCGGCGATGGCGTCACGTACCAGTTGCTGACCTTCGGCATTGCCTTGCGCGATCAACTGGTCGAAGTGCACGTTGTTCTTCTCGGCGCTGTCGACCAGTGCCTGCAGCTTGGCTTCGGTTTCCTGCAGGTCTGCCTTGAGCGTGGCATCGGCCTGGGCATCAGTCTTGGCCACCAGCTCGGACAGGCTCGGGCCGGTCAGGGTGCTACCGTCGACCTTCTTGTACTCGCCCAGGTAGACGTTACGAATGCCTTTGCCATTGTAGAAGTGCGAGTTGTGGGTGTTGTCGCTGAAGCAGTCATGCTCGTCTTCGGTGGAGTTGGCCTCCAGTGCGACCTTCATGCGCTCGCCCGCCAGTTCGCCGAGCGACAGGCTGCCCATGCCGAACAGCATCTTGCGCAGACCGTTGTCGGCCGAATCGGCGACCAGCTCGCTGCGGTAGTTGCCTTCCACGCCGTCTTTCCACTGTTCGACCATTTCATCCAGATCGCTGACCAGCAGGTCGGTGGCTGCTTTCAGGTAAGTGCGACGACGCTCGTTGTGGCCACCGGTGGCGCCTTCGCCGACCAGGTAGTCGGTGTAGGGGCGCTCGCCGGCGCCAGGGTTGGTGCCGTTCAGGTCCTGGCCCCAGAGGAGGAATTCGATGGCGTGGTAGCCAGTGGCAACGTTGGCTTCGGAACCGCCCAGCTCGTTCAGGCTGGCCAGCAGTTCGCCGGTGATCTCGCTGACGTCGATCTTGTCTTCGCCGACCTGAATCTCGGTGTTGGCGATGATGTTGGCCTGTGCGCCGGGGTTACCCAGGGCATGCTGATAGTCGTCGGCCACATAGTCGATCAGACCTTCGTCCAGCGGCCAGGCATTGAGTTGGCCTTCCCACTCGTCAACCACCGGGTTGCCGAAACGGAACACTTCGGTCTGCATGTAGGGAATGCGCGCGGCCAGCCAGGCTTGGCGGGCGGCTTTCAGGGTCGCTTCGCTGGGATCGGCGAGCAGCGCATCGACGGCAGCCTGCAGCGCTTTGCCGGTGCTGGCAGCGTCGTTGAATACGGCTAGAGCCAGGTCGGCATAGTGGTTGACCACGGCCTTTGCCGCTGCTTCGTCGACGTTGACTGCGCTGACCGGAGCCGCGCTCTCGGTGGCAGCAGCAGGCGCGGCAGCCTGGGCGGCAGGGGCTTTGTCTTCGCCGCAACCAGCGAGAGAAATGGCGATGGCCAGCAGGCTGGCGGAGGCCAGGGGCATACGAATCATGGCGGGGTCCTTTGCATGTACGAAATATGAGTGGTACTCGGTAGTACCTGAAAAACTGCAGCATAATGCAAATGTTTCGCATTATGTGTAAAGGCCATTATTCATCGCTGTGCAGGATATCGCTGCCGAGGCGTCACGCTGCCGCTAGAATGCCAGCACCTGAATCGCAGTTCTGCCTGGAGAAAACTGCATGAGCCTGACCGCTGTGATCGTCCTCGTTGTCCTCGTCCTGCTCGGCGCCTACGCGGTGTCCCTGTACAACGGCCTGGTGCGCCTCAAGCATGGGGTGAGCAAGGCCTGGTCGAACATCGATGTGCTGCTCAAGCAGCGTCATGACGAACTGCCCAAACTGGTGGAAACCTGCAAGCAGTACATGCAGTACGAAGGCGCCACCCTGGAGCGGGTGATCACGGCCCGTAGCGCCGTGGCCAGTGCCCGTGAACAGCATGATGTCGGCGCTCTGGGCAAGGCCGAGAGCGGGTTGCGCGCCGGCCTCGGTCAGCTGTTCGCGCTGGCCGAGAATTACCCTGAGCTGAAGGCCAACGACAGCTTCCAGCACCTGCAGCAGCGCATCAGCGGGCTGGAAAATGGCATCGCCGACCGCCGCGAGCTGTACAACGAGGCGGTCAACCTCAACAACGTGCGCATCGAGCAGTTCCCCGACGTGATCGTCGCGCGCCTGTTCAACTTCCAGGCTGCCGAGTTGCTGGTGTTCAGCGATGCAGAAAAGGCTGATGTGGATCTGAAGTCGCTGTTCAGCTGAGCACTTGCCGATGATGCAGGCCGATCCCCTGGGTTTCTTCTTTACCCTGAGCTTCACCCTCGGTGCCTGCCTGGGCGGCGCCTGGTGGTGTTTGCGGCGCTGGTCGCAGGCGCGCCACCTGCTCGATACGCCAACCTCGAAGATACGCTCGGCGGCGCAGGGGTATGTCGAACTCTACGGCGTGCTCGAAGCGCTACCGGATGTGCAGCCGCGTGGGCCGCTGACGGGGAAACCTTGCCTGTGGTGGCGCTTTCGTATCGAGGAATATCGCTCCAGTGGCAAGAAGCGCAGCTGGCGGGTGATCGAAAGTGGCACCAGTGATGCCTGGCTGCGCCTGGTCGATGGTACCGGTGAATGCCTGATCGATCCGCGTGGTGCCGAGATCCGTACGGCCGTGCGTGACGTCTGGCAGGGTCACCTGCGCCACCCGCTGGGGCCGGCCAAGACGGGATTGCTCGGCTTTCTCAGCAGTGGTACGCGCTATCGCTACACCGAAGAGCGCTTCCATGTCGGGCAACCCTTGTATGCCATTGGTGATTTTCGTACCCGTGGCGCGGCGCAGCAGGGGTTCGACAGGCATGCCGCTCAGGGTGAAGTGATCCGTGAATGGAAGGGCGATTACCTCGGCCTGTTGCGCCGTTTTGACAGCGACGGCAACGGTGAACTCGATGAGCAGGAATGGAATCGCGTACGACTGGCTGCACAACTGGAGGCTGAAGACCGGCATCGGCAAAAGGCATTGGAGCCGATGCAGCATCAGATGGCCAAGCCTGGCGAGCGGCAGCCGTTCATTCTCTCCAACAGCGGAGAAGACGAGCTGGCGCGCAGCTTCTACTGGCAGGCTGCGGGTGGCGCCGTATTGTGCCTGCTCGGTGCATTGGCCACGGCCTGGCTGTTTGGCGTGCAGAACTGGTAAGCGCGATTGCGGGTACGAATGAAAACGCCGCGACCAATCGCGGCGTTCCTGTTTGAGTGGTCAGAGCGTCGCCGCTGAGCTCAGGCGCCGCGCCTGCTTGAGAAACAGCGTCAGCTCACGTGCCGGCAGTGGCTTGCTGTACAGGTAACCCTGACCTTCATGGCAGCCCTGGGCAATGATGTAGGCTTCCTGCTCGGCGGTTTCCACGCCCTCGGCGATGACCTGCATGCCCAGGCTCTTGCCCAGCTGGATGATGGCGCGAACGATGGTGGCATCGTCTTCATCTTCGAGCAGATCCTGGACGAAGCTCTTGTCGATCTTGATCTTGTCCAGCGGCAGACTTTTCAGATAGCTCAGCGAGGAATAGCCGGTACCGAAGTCATCGATGGCGATCAGTGCACCGGAGCGGCGCAGGCTGAGCAGATGCTGGGCGGCGGTACTGATGTCTTCCATCAGGCCGGTTTCGGTGACCTCCAGCTCCAGGCTTTTCGGCGGCAGGCGGTAGACCTGCATCAGATTGTTGACCACGCGCGGCAGCTCGGCGTGGTGCAACTGCACGGTAGACAGGTTGATGGCCATGCGCAGGTTGCTGAAGCCCTGGTCGTGCCATTCCCTTAGCTGGCGGCAGCTCTGGTCGAGAATCCACTCGCCGATGGGAATGATGGTGCCGTTCTGCTCGGCCAGCGGGATGAACAGATCCGGCGCCACGAAACCATGCTGTGGATGTTGCCAGTGCAGCAGCGCCTCGACGCCGACGATGCTGTGATCGCGATAATCCACCTGCGGCTGGTAGACCAGGTGCAGCTGGTTCTGCGCCAGGGCGTCGCGCAGATCCTTTTCCAGCTCACGGCGGCGGCGCATCTCGCTGTCGACGCTGGCGATATAAAACTGGTAACGGTTGCGCGAGCGGCTCTTGGCCAGGGTCATGGTCTGTTCGGCTTTTTGCAGCAGTTTCTCGGTGCTGTCGCCGTCTTCCGGGAACAGGGTGATGCCGATGGTGGCGCGCAGGCGGACTTCGTGCTGATCGAGCATAAAGGGCTGCTCCAGATCATCGAGTACGCTTTGCGCCAGTTCGGCGGCTTCATAGGGTTGTTCGATATAGGCCTGGACCAGGGCGAACTGGTCGCCCCCCAGGCGTGCCAGCGCACCAAGGCGGCCGCTGTGACTGCGCAGGCGGTCGGAGAGGGCGAGCAGCAACTGGTCGCCGCTTTGATAGCTGAATTGCTCGTTGATGCCCTTGAAATCATCCAGGCCGACGCAGAGCACGGCGACGCGGCGCTGCAGGCGGCCGGCATCTTCGAGAATCTGGTCGAGTTGCTGCTGCAGTTGCTGGCGGTTCGGCAGGCCCGTGAGGAAATCGTACTGCGCCATGCGTATCAGACTATTCTCGGCCTCATGACGCAGATGCGTGTTGCGTTCGATGGAGGCCAGCAACTGGTTGGCCGTATTGATCCACAGGCCCAGTTCGTTCTTCTCGTTGCCCGGCAGCATCGGCAGCTTGTGTTCGCTGGGGCGGTCGGGGTTGATGTTGGTCAGGTGCTCGATGATTTTCGACAGCGGTTTGGTCAGCAGCCAGTGATAGACCAGATAGAGCACCAGCCCCATGGCCATGGCGCGCAGCACGCCCGATATGAAGATGATCACCGAGTTGGTGACGAAACTCTCGCCATAAGGCGCGGTGTCCAGGGAGATGTTGAGGTCACCGTAATACTCGCTGTAGGGGCCGCGCCCCACCAGTTTGGTCGAAAACAGCTGCTCCTTGCCGAGAAAAGTGTCGGTCAGCCAGCGCGTGGGCATCTGTGCCAGATCACGCGAGCGCTCGGCGAGCATTGGCTCGTTGGGATGGCCGATGGAGGCGTAGCGTACCGCCTCGTGCTGAAACAGGCCTTCGATCACCTGCATGCCCATTTCCCGGTCCAGGCTGTAGACCGCTTGCGTCGACGGGTCGCGGAACATGCCGAGGATGCGATGGGCGTCGTTGGCAATCGCCTGGCGGGTCTTGTAGGCATCGAAAACGATCTGCGTACAGCTCAACACCACCCCGACCACGAATGCTGACAGCAGCACCACGCGGAGCAACTTGAGCGACAAGCTGTTTTTCAATTCCAGCTTCAAAGGCAATTCCTTGTGTCGGTGCGTACAGCGTCAATCTGACGAGAGTATTGGCAATCTAACCTTGGCCTTCAAAGGGCCATCATCGCTAATTGGTACTTTTTACGGGTATACGGATTTAATGGTTGATGGGGTGAAGGTGCCCCATCAACCATTAAATCCGTATACCCCTTTTATTCTTGATTATTGGCAACACCGCCAGCACAACCAGCACCGCACCCACCACCCGCACCACACCCACCTCGACCGGGCTTCTGCTGGCACCGGTATAACCGACCCAGTGAAACCCGCCTTCGGGGTCTGCCGTCAGCAACAGCAGGCCGAGCATGCCGACCAGAAACAGGAAAATGTAGGGGACCAGGTGCATGGAAAACCTTTCACAGCAAATTCATGAAAATAATGAGTCTAGTATTCAGCATACATAGCCCCCTTGACGCAGCCAAAGACAAACAGCAGAAATCTATCCCCTGCCAGCAGCTTTCACTAAATATCTGCCGCAGCTTGTAGCTGCCGACGCAACCACTGCAGCCCGACCGAGGCATCCTGCTGCCGGTGCCAGATCAGGCTGACCTGGATCGGCGCCAGGTCCATCGGCAAGGGGAACACCTGCAGGTCATATTGCGCCGCGCAATGTTCGGCTAACGCCTTGGGTATAGTGCCCAGCAATCGGCTTTGTGAGACCACCGCCGGAATCGCCAGATAGTGGGGCACCAGCAACTTCACCTTGCGCTGGACCCTGGCCGAGCCGAGCACAATTTCCAGCGGCGAACCGCGCCCGGCACGGGGGTGTACCGAGACGTGGCTGGCCTCCTTGTACTGCGCCAACGTCAATTGGCGCTGGATATCAGGGTGCTCAGCACTGGCAACCACCACCAACGCCTCTTCACGCAAGGGCTCGTAGCGCAACTCGTCGTCGAAATGCAGATAGTCGATAGCCAGATCCAGCTCGCCGGTGCGCAGACGCTTGACCAGGGTGTCGGCATCGTCGGATTGCACCGATAGCACCAGACGCGGAGCCAGTGCCTGCAAGCGCGTCAGCGCAACGGGCAGGAACACCGCCTGTGCGTAGTCATTCATCGACACCCGAAACGTCAGCTCACTGTTGCTATCAATCTCGGCCTGCGGCGCCAGGCCGGTGCGCAGCACGTGCAATGCCTCCCGCACCGGCCCATACAGTACCTGGGCCTGGGGCGTCGGTAGCATGCCACGCGCAGTACGCTGGAACAGCGGCTCGCCAAGTTGCTTGCGCAATCGGGCCAGCGCATTGCTGACGGTAGACTGGCTAAGGTGCAGGCGCACGGCGGCACGCGACAGGTTCTGCTCCTGCATAAGGGCATCAAAGACCAGCAACAGATTCAGATCGAGCTGACGTAAATTCGTAATCATCAATATCTATCTTTCAAAATATCCATTTGAAAAATAATGATGCCCTGCCTATTGTCGAGTCAATAAATAGACTAAATGGGTATGCGTATGCAGTTCGATACAACCAGCTTTCGTGCGCGCTACCGCGCCGGCATCAAGCCCGGCTACAACGCCTGGCTACATGGCGGCTTTGTGTTGCTGTTCGGCACGCTGTGCATCGGTTTTCTGTTAACCAGGATTACCAACCCATCGCTCTGGGAATGGCTGACGGTGCCCTTGGCGCTGATCTTTTACAACTGGGGCGAGTACCAGATTCACAAGAATCTGGGGCACGTTAAACACCGCTTCAGCAAGCTGTTCTATCAACGCCATACCGGCGATCACCACAGCTTTTTTGCCTACGGCCAGATGAACTTTGAAACGCCCAAAGACTGGCGGGTCATTTTCTTCCCCGCCTGGCTGATCGTGATATTCGCCACCATCAACCTGACCGCCTTCTGGGCGCTGAGCCAGTGGAACACCAATGTCGCTGCGCTGTTTTGCGCCACCTTGCTGATGGGTTATCTCGCCTACGAGATCATGCATGCCTGCGAACACCTGCCGACACAGCACCCACTGTCGCAACTACCTTGGGTCCGCGGCATGCGCCGGCTGCATGAGCTGCACCATGCCCGCGAGCTGATGCACAACTTCAATTTCAATATCGTCTTCCCGCTCTGGGATTGGCTGTACGGCACACTGTACACGGACAACCCGAACAGCAAAGACGACCAGCCAATGACGCGGATGCAGCACCATGTGGATATCCCGCGCGCGCCCGATCATCTGCTGGCCTACCTCGCCACGCCGACACGCTGGCACGAGTGGCATCACTACAGAGTTGCCATCCAGGGCCCCAAGGGCACGCTGGGTGCCGGCGAACGCTTTGAATACAGCAGTGAACGCGCCGGCTTTCTGCTCTGGGATGTGCTTGACTATAGTCCCGGACAACGCTGGGTAGCACGGGCACGCGGCAGATACGGCCTGATGATGCGCGTAACCTACGACTGCACACCACTGGGCACCGGCAGCCGCTTCATCCGCACGGTGCAGTACCGCTTTAACCACCCGGTCGGACGCCTGGCCAACCGGCTGTTTGTGCGCAAACGGCTGGAGAAGGACTCAGCTGATTTGTTAAAAAATCTTGGCGAGGTGGCAGAGCAGCGGATACCCGCTTCACCGCTTTCCGAGCGCGATGCGTAGACCAGTGAACCGTCCAGGCGGTTGCGCTATTGCAATCGCCCAGCTTTAAATCACCCCACCCGCTCAAACTTCAAATCCCACACCCCATGTCCTAACCGCTCACCGCGCTTCTCGAACTTGGTGATCGGGCGCTCTTCCGGGCGGGGAACGAAGGTGCCGTCTTCCGCCAGGTTACGGTAGCCGGGGGCGGCTTGCATGATTTCGAGCATGTGTTCGGCATAGTGCTGCCAGTCGGTGGCCATATGAAAGATGCCGCCGGGTTTGAGTTTCTGGCGGACTTTCTGCACAAAATCAGGCTGTACGATACGGCGTTTATGGTGCTTTTTCTTGTGCCAGGGGTCCGGGAAGAACAACATCAGGCGGTCGAGGCTGGCGTCGGGGATGGCTTTGTCTAGCACTTCGATGGCGTCGCAGTCGTAGACGCGCAGGTTGCTGATGCCGGCTTTGAGCACGTTGTTCAGCAGCGCACCAACACCAGGGCGGTGGACTTCGATGCCGATAAAGTCCTGTTCGGGGCTGTTTTGCGCCATTTCCAGCAGGGAGTTGCCCATACCGAAGCCGATTTCCAGGTTGCGCGGGGCCTCGCGGCCGAACACGCTGTCCAGATCCAGCTGACCATCCTTGAGGCTGAGGCCGAAGCGCGGCCAGCCCTGGTCCATGCCTTTCTGCTGGCCTTCGGTCATGCGCCCGGCGCGCATGACGAAACTGCGGATGCTGCGGCGGTGTTCGGGGGCTACGTTGCCTTGGTTCTCAGGCTGCTCAATCGGGATATCGGACATCAGGGTTTCTCAATTTATAGTGCCATCAATGGGCGACGACGCGCTGGCGTAGAGTTTGCGCGGCATGCGGCCTGCAAGGTAGGCGGCGCGGCCGGCGAGTATGGCGTGCTTCATGGCTTCGGCCATGAGGACCGGTTGCCGGGCGTGGGCGATGGCGGTGTTCATCAGGACGCCGGCGCAGCCCAGTTCCATGGCTATGGTGGCATCCGAGGCGGTGCCGACGCCGGCATCAACCAGTACCGGGACGGTGGCTTCTTCGAGGATGATGCGCAGGTTCCAGGGGTTGCAGATGCCCATGCCGGAACCGATCAGGCCGGCCAGCGGCATCACAGCAACGCAGCCCATGGCGGCCAGTTCGCGGGCAATGATGGGGTCGTCACTGGTATAGACCATGACGTCGAAGCCATCTTTGACCAGCACTTCGGCGGCCTTGAGGGTTTCCACCACATTGGGGAACAGGGTTTTCTGGTCGGCGAGCACTTCCAGCTTGACCAGTTTGTGACCATCCAGCAGCTCGCGCGCCAGTTTGCAGGTGCGCACGGCATCCTCGGCGGTATAGCAGCCGGCGGTGTTGGGCAGGATGGTGTAACGGTCCGGCGGGATCACGTCGAGCAGGTTGGGCTCGCCGGGGTTCTGACCGATGTTGGTGCGGCGGATGGCGACGGTGACGATCTCCGCGCCGGAGGCTTCAATCGCGGCGCCGGTTTCGGCCAGGTCCTTGTATTTGCCGGTGCCAACCAGCAAACGCGAATTGTAACGAACGCCGGCGATCTCGAAGGCGTCTTGCGACATATCAGTCATGCTGTCTCCCGCAGTCAGGTAATTGCCGATAATGGCAGGGGCGTTGTTTAACCACCGCCGATGGCGTGCACAATCTCTACCCGGTCACCCGCTTGCAGGGTAGTCTCGGCGTATTGGCTGCGCGGCACTATATTCAGGTTGTGTTCGATGGCCAGCCGCTTGCCGGCCAGCTCCAGCTGTTCCAGCAGTTCGGCCAGGGTGACTGGGCGCTCCAGGTCGTAGGCTTCGCCATTGAGTTGAATCTGCATGGGGCACTCGATAGGGGATGGATCAGCTGGCTATGATACCGCGATGCGTGGGCTTTTCCGAGCCTGCAGGCGTGCAGAACAGCTGTTTACAGATGGCGCCAGACAGCTAGGCCGAATAACAGCCAGCCCACCAGGAAAGCCACGCCACCGATCGGGGTGATCATGCCCAGACGGCTGATGCCACTCAGCGCCATGAGATAAAGACTGCCGGAGAACAGCAGGGGGTATACGGATTTAATGGTTGATGGGGCACCTTCACCCCATCAATCTGATACCACCCTCAGATGGTTGATAGATCGACTCCGTAGTTGAGTTCCTCTGCGAAGTCCGGCAGTCCGTAACCGATGGTTTTCTTGTAGAAAGGAGAGACCTTCGCAGTCGGTGCCTTCTTCTTGTGCTTCGTGGTGTAGAGCATTCGTGCCCGCATCACCTCGAAGGAGTAACCGCGCCCTTCACGGTTCTTGTCCTTGGCCAGTCGGTTGATGGACTCCGTGTAAGCGTTGGTGACGGGCATGTCCGTCTCGAAGTAGGTCATGGTCTCTTCGCGCCAGTTTCCCACTGCCCTGACCAGATCGCTCCAGACTTCCTTTTGGCCCTTCGGGATGGTGGCTATCCACTCGTCCAGGGCGGTTTCTGCCTGGAGCCGTGTGGTGGCGTCCCAGATGCCGTAGAAGCGCTCCTTGTGCTCGTAGGCGGCCAGCAGTTGCGGGAACGCGCCTGTCCAGGTCTCCATGATGAGGCGCTCCCGGTCTGAGACTTCGTGAGCGCGTTTCAGCAGGATTTTCCGGTCTCCCTTGAGAGTCCGGCTCTGGGACGGTTTCAGCTCCTTTCTGAGGCCCTTGCGCACTCTCTCTAGGGCATCGTTGGCCATGCGCACCACATGGAACTTATCGACCACGATACGGGCCTGGGGCAGCACAGCCTTGACCGCTGCCCGGTAGGGGTTCCACATGTCCATGCTGACGATCTCGACCTTCTGCCGGTCTTTCAGCTTCATCAGGTAGTTGGTCACCACGTCCTGGCGGCGGGTGGCCAGAAGGTCGAGCAGGGTTCGCTCCTCAATGTTGGTCAGAATGCAGCGGTAGCGCTTGTTCAGGTATAGCTCGTCAATGCCCAGGATGCGGGGCGTCTCGAAGCGGTGCCAGCGCCCCAGGAACTCGGCGCGGGCGTTGAAGATGTCGCGCACCGTCTTCTCGTCCAGGCCGGTCTGTGCCGCCACAAAGGTGTAGGGGTGGTTGAAGGATTCCTTCTCCACGTACTCATGCAGCCGCAGTGTCATACGGAATCCGTCCACCATCTCCGGTAGCTGGGGCCTGAATGTTGTCTTGCAGGCCCGGCAGGTGTATCGGCGGCGGACCACCCAGAGAGTGACCCGCTTGCCGTGGATGGGCAGATCACGATAGGGAACGTCACGCTTGCCGAACCGTACGAACTCACCCTGCACGCCGCATTCCTCGCAGGCGATGGGATCGGGCACGTCCACCTGGAAGTGCATTTCGTCGTCGGTTGATTTGCAGCCCAGTACTTGGTATTGCGGCAGGTGAAGGATGTTGTCGGGAAGTTCGGTCATGGTGTTGTATAGGCGTAGGTGTCAGTCAGATCCATCCGGCTCGGCATTGGTGTTTGCTTTTTTACCCAACAAGCTGCTGGAAACGAAAAGTAAGGCACCGAGGACAATTGCAATATCAGCCAGGTTGAAGGCCGGCCAATGCCAGTCTCGCCAATAGAAATCAAAGGAATCCACAACATAGCCGCGAAAGACCCGGTCAATCAGGTTGCCCATGGCGCCACCGAGGATAAGACTGTAAGCGATGGCTTCTCCTTTATGACGATTTTCAAGGATCAGCTTGATCAGAAAAATCGAGACCACTACCGCGATTCCGATAAAAAAGTAGCGCTGCCAGCCTCCACCATTCGCAAAAAGACTGAATGCGGCACCGGTGTTCCATAGGTGCACCCAGTTAAAGAACGGGGTCACCGAAACATACTCGCCATAGGCCATTGATTGCTGCACCAGCCACTTTACAGCCTGATCAGACGCTGCCAGCAGGCCCGATATGGACAATAGGGCATACGGCGAGAGCTTTTTGCCAATAATGAGCATTATTTAACCCTTCAACGCCAGAATGCGTCTGGCACCGTTAAGTACAATGACCCCCGCGATGGTGCCGATAATCAGATCCGGATAATTGGACCCGGTCCACGCGACCAGGGCGCCGGCGGTGATGACCCCCAGGTTGATCACCACGTCGTTGGCCGAAAATATCCAGCTAGCCTTCATATGAGCTCCGCCCCCTCGATGTTTGGATACCATCAGCAGACAGGCGGTATTGGCAATCAATGCGACGAATGCGATGGCTATCATCACCAGCGATTCAGGCTCACTACCGAATACAAAGCGCCTCACGACCTCTACGAGTACGCCAACAGCCAAAACCAGTTGGACCACACCAGCAACGTGCGCAACACGGACCTGCCTTTTCACGCTATGCCCAACCGCATAAAGAGCGAGTCCGTACACTGCCGCATCAGCAAAATTGTCCAGGGACTCTGCAATGAGGCCAGTTGACTGAGCCATCAGACCGGCAGTCATTTCCACCACGAACAGAAGTGCATTGATGCCGAGCAACCAGCGCAGGGTCCCGGATTCTTGCTTAGCAGAAGCTGCCGAAAACTCGGCGGCCTTGATGGTCTCCGGATTTGCAGCGACGGTTTCCTGAAGCGAGGCGCCTAGCCCCAAGGTCTTCAGTTTCGAGGTGACGGGCTCGACCTCGCCGTCATGCACGACCTTCAGCCGGCGGTTCGACAAGTCGAAGGACAGCGCCCGAATCTCCTCAAAGCCGTTCAGGGCTAGGCGAATCATTCGTTCTTCTGATGGACAGTCCATCTTCGGCACGGCATAAACACTGACCCATCTCCCTGGCGCCTCGGAGGAGGCCTGTATATCGGTATCCGCTGCGGACGTTGCATCACCGCCACAGGCGCCACCACAGGATTTGCTCATGATACGACTCCACTTGAACAATGTTGTGGTACCATTTAAAACTATAAAGCTACTATAAGGTCAATAGAGTAAAGAATCCGTTGGGGAGGAGGCTGATGCGCATTGGTCAGTTGGCGCAGTTGGTAGGGGTCGAAACACAGACGATCCGCTTCTATGAACAGCAGGGCTTGTTGCCGCCGCCTGATCGGCAGGACAACGGTTACCGTGTCTATACCGAGAAGCATGGTGAGGGGCTGGCCTTCATCCGTCGCTGCAGAATCCTGGGCCTGTCACTGGCTGAGATTCACGAACTACAGAGCTATCAGGACGACCCTCATCAGCCTTGTACCGCCGTCAACGCCTTGCTCGATGATCACATCTCTCATGTGCGGTCGCAGATAACCGCTCTGCAAGCGCTTGAGAAACAACTCGTTTCACTGAGAGCGAGTTGCAACGATGACCGGGAAGTTGAGGCGTGTGGGGTTCTTGCTGGAATTAGCGAAGGAAACATGCACCAGCAGTAGGTGAAGCATCAACCAGATAATCCGATGAGATGCCGGTCTGTCTCACTCTCATGCAAAGGTAAGATCAACCATTTAATCCGCTTACCCCTTTTTACCCAACAAATCAGAGCCTGGAGCGAGTCCGTACGTTGAGCCGGCCACTGCACTGTGTCGGTGTCAGGGCAGCAGACTTGAGCATCTGTACGCATCGTTCGTCTATCGAGTGTCGGCTCTGCAGCCGATTGCAGGCATAAGGCGCATCATCTGACAGCATTCTCAACGGCCGAAAACGAAAAACCCAGTCATCGGGACCGGGTTTTTCGCATGACACGGCTTGGAATCAGGCCGCGTAGTTCTGGGCGACGAAGTCCCAGTTGACCAGGTTCCAGAACGCCTCGACGTACTTCGGACGCAGGTTGCGGTAGTCGATGTAGTAGGCATGTTCCCAGACGTCGCAGGTCAGCAGCGGAGTGTCGCCACTGGTCAGCGGGCAGCCGGCGCCGATGGTGCTGGCCAGGGCCAAGGAACCGTCAGCCTTCTTCACCAGCCAGCCCCAGCCGGAACCGAAGGTGCCGATGGAGACCTTGCTGAACTCTTCCTTGAACTTGTCGAAGGAACCGAAGGCCGCGTTGATGGCGTCAGCCAGGGCGCCAGTGGGCTGGCCACCGCCGTTCGGCGACAGGCAGTTCCAGTAGAAGGTGTGGTTCCACACCTGGGCGGCGTTGTTGAAGATACCGCCCGAGGAGGTCTTGACGATTTCTTCCAGGCTCTTGCCTTCGAACTCGGTGCCCGGCACCAGGTTGTTAAGGTTCACGACGTAGGTGTTGTGGTGCTTGTCGTGGTGGAACTCGAGAGTCTCGGCAGAAATGTGCGGCTCGAGGGCGTTCTTTTCGTAAGGCAGCGGCGGCAATTCAAAAGCCATGGTCTATCTCCTACTCAGGTCGTGTGCGGTATGCGCAAGGCCGATCACGGGCGGCCCACAGGCGGCGTCGAGTTTGTACTCTTTGCGCCGCAGGCCCGGGATCATAGCACCCGGTCACGACCATAACCACGCAACATCTGTGTGGAAAAGCCGGTGCCAGGGTCTCTGCAGCAATGGCTTCGACTTTCTGTTGTGGCGGCAGTCGCTTCTAGGGTGCGCCGGCCTTCTTCCAGGACAGATAGCTGCTGACCAGCTCCGGGCCCAGTTCGCCCGGGCGGACGTCGAGCACCGGCACGTCATGGGCAGCCAGGCGCTCATGCAGGTCGGCGCGGGCATTGAGGTAGTCCAGCGTGCCGCAGTAGGCCAGGGCCTGTTCGAACTGTTCCACCGGCGTCTGGCGCAGACGATCCAGCGCTTCCTCGCGCAGGCTGGCGATCAGCACGCGATGCTGGCGCGACAGGCGGCGCACGGCGGTTAGCAGATCCTGATCGTCTTCGTCGCGCAGGTTGGTCACCAATACCACCAGCGAGCGGCGCCGCTGACGCGCCAGCAGCAGGTCGGCCGCAGCGCTGAAATCGGCCGGTTGCTGGCTGGTATCGAGGTCATAGACGGCGTTGAGCAGCACGTTCAACTGCGCAGGGCCCTTGACCGGCGCCAGGTAACGCGACTGGTTGCCGGCGAAGGTCGCCAGGCCCACGGCATCGCCCTGGCGCAGTGCCACGTAGCTGAGCAGCAGGCAGGCGTTGAGCGCGTGGTCGAAGTGCGACAGCTCGTCGTCCTGGCTGCGCATGCGCCGGCCGCAGTCGAGCAAAAAGACGATCTGCTGATCGCGCTCGTCCTGATATTCACGGGCGATGGGCATGCGCTTGCGCGCAGTGGCCTTCCAGTCGATCTGGCGCAGGGTGTCGCCATCACGAAATTCACGCAACTGGTGAAACTCCAGGCCCAGGCCGCGACGCGGGCGCTGACGCACGCCCAGTTGGCTCAGCCAGTCGTCGACGGCCTTGAGCTGCGCGCCGTAGAGGCGGGCAAAGTCCGGGTAGACGCGGCTTTCGCCAGCCAGTGGCAGCAGGCGCCTGGCCTGCCACAGACGCAATGGGCTGGGCAGTTGCAGCTCGCACTGGGTGAAGTGGAAATGCCCACGATTCAATGGTTTCAGGCGATAGCTGAGCTGCGTTTGCTGGCCAGGCTGCAGGGTGATGCGTTGCGGCAGGAAATCGAAAGCCATGCCTTCCGGCACATGGTCGAAGACCTCGATTTCCTGCGGGTGGGCGAAATCGTGATGTGCGATCAATTGCACCTCGCTCCAGCGCCCCAGTGGCAGGTTGCCGGGTAGCACGCGCTCCAGGCGTGGCGAATCCTGGCGGCGCAGCCAGAGGGCATCGACGGCGGCGATCAGTAGCAAAGCCAGCGACAGCCCCCAGGCCAGCGGCATCAGGCTGTCTGCCAGGCGCATGCCGAGCAGGGGCAGGGCGCCGAGCAAGATGGCAGCGGCGAACAGGCCGCCGAGCAGCCCGAGAAGCAGGCGCGAAGGTTTCATAGGCGCGGTGCCGGCACCTGATCGAGCAACTGTTGCAGCACCTGGTCCACCGACAGGCCTTCGATATCCAGCTCCGGTGCCAGGCGTACGCGATGACGCAGCACGGCCAGGGCGCAGCTCTTGATGTCATCCGGCAGAACGAAGTCGCCGCCGCGCAGCAGCGCACGCGCACGGGCGCCGCGCACCAGGGCGATGGAGGCACGCGGCCCGGCACCCATGGCCAGGCCCGGCCAGCTGCGCGTGGCGCGGGCCAGGCGTACGGCGTAATCGAGCACCTGATCATCCAGCGGCAGGTCGCTGGCGATTTTCTGCAGCGCCAGCACGTCCTTGGCCTGCAGCAGGGTGCGCAGCGGGCTGACTTCAAGCATGTCGGCCCTGGCTGAGCGGGTCACCTGGCGCACCATGTTCAGCTCTTCGTCCAGCTGCGGATAATCCATGCGCAGTTTGAGCATGAAACGATCCAGCTCGGCTTCCGGCAGCGGGTAGGTGCCTTCCTGCTCGATCGGGTTCATGGTCGCCAGCACCATGAACGGCAATTGCACCGGCAGGGCGCGGCCTTCCAGGGTCACCTGGCGTTCCTGCATCACTTCCAGCAGGGCGGCCTGGGTCTTGGCCGGTGCGCGGTTGATTTCATCGGCCAGCAGCAGGTTGGTGAACACCGGCCCTTTGCGCAGCTTGAACTGCTCGCTCTGCATGTCGTACACGGCATGGCCGGTAACATCGCTGGGCATCAGGTCCGGGGTGAACTGGATGCGTGCGAACTCGCCACCGAAGCAGCGCGCCAGGGCGCGCACCAGCAGGGTCTTGCCCAGCCCCGGCACACCTTCGACCAACACATGGCCACCGGCGATCAGCGCGGTGAGCACGTCGTCGATCACCGCGTTCTGGCCAATCACAGCCTTGCGCAGTTCGGCGCGCAGGGCCTGGGCCAGTTGGCTGGCGCGTTGGCGCTGTTGTGCTTGCGGGTTGCTCGGTATGGCAGCCGGGGCTTCCTGCTGCGGCAGGTTGTCGTTCTCGGGGATTTCGCTCATAGGGCATTCCTGAGGGTTTGCAGGTGGGCGACCTGGCGGGTGAAGTCACTGGCGGACAGGCGTTGCGGCGGCAATGGGCGCATGGCCTGGCTGATGTCCTTGGCGGGCAGGCGGGTCAGGCGACCGAGCACCTGCCACTGTTCGGCGACGGCGAGCTTCTCGAAACCGGGGTGGCGGCGCCGCGCACGGCGATTGATGTCCTGTTGCAGGCCTCTGAGCAGGCTGTGCTGGCCGCCATGGCGCAGGAGGAAATCGGCGCTGCCGCGCAGGTGTTCCTCGAGCTGACGGCGGGCGCGGCTGACTGGTGCCTGCAACGGACCGTGACGCATGCCGACGTGCCACAGGCTGGCGATGATCAGCAGGGCCAGTACCAGCAGGGCCAGCGGGAAATGGCGCAGCAGCAGGCGGGCCAGGCCGTCGCTGTCGGCGTGGTAGAGCAGGGTCACGGCACTGTCCTGGCTCAGGTACCAGAGCAGCCAGGCATGGTCGTATTCATTGATGGTGCGGTTCTGCCAGATCCACGGATCGCTCAGCACGGTGATCAGGCCATCGCCATGGTACAGCTGCAGCAGGTGCGTGGCGGCCTCGCTATTGGCCCAGGCGTGCGCGCGGTTCTGCGCGTCGTACAGGTGAAAATCGGTGTCGAAGGCGATGTAGGCCGGGGCTTGCTCGTTCTCCAGGTAGAGCTTGGTCAGCTGTGGGTAAGCTGCGTTTTCATCCTGCTCGATTTCTGCCTCGCTGCTTTCTTCCTCATCCAGCTCGTCGCTCATGTACTGCTGGATGCCGAGCAGGTCGAGCAACAGGTCGCCGCTCTGGCCTTGCTCTTCGTCCCACAGGCGTTCGGCGATGAACAGCAGATGACCGCCATTGGCCGTCCATTGCAGCACGCGCTCGACCTGGCGCGGCGTCATGTTGCCACGGTCGGCCAGCAGCATCAGGGTCTGGCCCGCGCTGGGCAGGCCGTCCAGTACAGCCAGGCTTTCGGCGCGACGGGCGACGATACCCTGCTGGCGCAGGAAGTATTCGGCGGCCAGGTAAGGGCTGCTGGCAACCTCGGGGGCTGGGCCATGCTCGATCACGTCTTCATAGGGTTCGAGTTTGCCCAGTAGATAACTGGCGATCAGCCCCAGGCCCAGCAGCAGAGCCGTGGCCAGGGCGAATCCGGTGCGCCGGCTCATGTCGCCTGCTCCTGGCCGAACAGGCTGCGCCAACCCTGGCACAGACCCTCGCGCAGTGATTCGGCTGGTGCGCGGTGACCATAGGCCAGCGCCTGCCAGTGCTGAGTGAGCTGACGACAGTAAGCTTCCAGATCGTGCTGCCCGAGGCCCGCGACCAGCGCGATCACCTCGCCTTCGGTATGCGATTGCTTCAACGGCAGACGGTGTTGGTGCAGCAAACGGCTGAGCAGGGCACGGTAGAGCAAGCCCAGCGCTGCGCGCGGTTGTTCGGCCCAGAGCCGTTCGGCTGCGCTGGCGACATCATCGGGCAGGCTCTCTGGGGCCAGTTCCAGGCCAAAGAGCTGTTGCGGTGCTGGCGGTCGGCGCCGTGCCGGCAGGCCGATGCGTTCGCCAAAGGTCTGCAACCACTGGCGATAGCGCCAGAGGATGAATACCAGCAGCGCGGCCAGCGCGGCCCACAGCAGCACTTCGAAGATTTGCGCGACGACATCCAGGCTTTTCCACCATTCGCCCAGCTTGAGCAGGTTCCTGAGCATATCGAGGAAGGCTTCGACATCTTCCGGGTTGGGCTCTTCGGCAGGTTTTTCGTCGCCCAGGCGCCAGCGCGTGACGGTTTCGCGGTGCTGGAAGGGCGGTTCGTCGAGCAGCGCTTCGATGCTGGCGTGCGCAGCCTGGCTGGTCAGCGGCTGTTTGAGCAGGCGTGGGGCGTCGGGGCCTTGTGGGTCAGCCGGTTCGGTTGCTTCGCTGGCTGCCACAGGCGTATCGGCCAGGGCATTGTCAGGTAGCTGCGTCAGCAGCAGGGCACAACCGAGCAGCAGGGCGTAGGCGCTGCCGGTCAGGCGCTGGCGCAGGCGGCGGAAGGTCAGTTCGATATCCCAGGCTTCCAGGGCGGTACGGCGATTGAGATAGAGGGTGAATCCGCAGGCCACATAGACCGGCTCCCAGAGAATCAGTAGCAGCACGTAAAGCAGGTTGGACAGGTGTTCCAGCCACAGCCACTGGCCACTGCTGGCGGCGATCAGGCTTTCCCAGCTCCAGTTCAGTTCCACCTGTTGCGGCAGCATCATGTAGAACAGCGCGACCAAGCCCATCCACAGGGCGATTTCCACATGCACGCCGACCAGGGTCAGCCAGGTAGCGGCGGCGCTGTCACGCTGACCAAGCACCACCAGGCGCTGGCTGCGCGCCTGGCCGGACAGGCCTTCGAGCTGCTGTACGGGCAGGTCGAAACTGCGCGTCGGGCTGAGGCGGCGCCAGGTCAGGCTGGCCAGCAGTTGTGGTCGCAACAGTTTCGGCAGCGCACGCAGGGATTGCTTAAGCGAGGGCGTATTGCCGAACAGTGCCTGCGAAAGAATGTACAGCGGTAACCGCTCATAGGCGGGCTTGAGCCACCAGAACAGAAAGATGGCCCAGCCCGGATACTGCCAGAGCAAGGCGCAGAGCAGGGCAAACAGTGGCAGGGTGACCAGCGCCCAGCTGGCCATCAGCAGGCCGGCATGACGACGGGCCAGCAGCACGCCGAGGTCGATGGCCTCCCAGGCGCTACGCGGGCGGATGGCAACGCTGGCTTCAGTCAGGCGCATGCTGCCTCCGACCGGCCAGCAGCAGATAACCCAGTACCAGCGCCCAGAGCCCGGCACCGACGGCGTACTTGATGTTCGGGGTGGCGAAGGTGGTGGATGACCAGAAGGCCTCGATGAAGGCGGCCAGCAGCAGGAACAGGATCACCCCGGCCACCAGCTGTATCGCCTTGCCAGCGGCCAGGCGCAAGGCTTCGCCACGGGGCAGGCGGCCGGGGGCGAGCAGCGCCCAGCCGAGCTTGAAACCGGCTGCACCCGCCAGGGCGATGGCGGTCAGCTCGAAGGCGCCATGGCCGATGACGAAGGACCAGAACGGCTCGCCATAGCCGATGCGCGTCAGGTGGCCGGCCACTGCGCCGATCATCAGGCCATTGAACAGCAGGAAGAACAGGCTGCCGAGACCGAGCAGCAGGCCGCTGGCGAAGGTCTGAAAGGCGATGCCGATGTTGTTCATGATGTAGAAGCCGAACATCACCCAGTCGTCGCCCGAACCGCGTTCACTGAAGCGGCCGAGGCGGCGCGCGTCGGGATCGTACATGCGCTCCATTTCGCTGACCTGGTCGGCGCTGACCAGGCTGAAGATCGGCTCGGGATAGAGATAGGTCAGCAGCCCCATCAATGCCAGGCTGCCGAAGAACAGCAGGCTGGCGACGCAGACGCTGCGCCATTCGCTACGTACCAGGCGTGGGAAGCCGCCGAACAGGAAGCGGATCGTCTGTGCGCCGAGGTGGCTGCGATGACGGTAGAACTGCTGGTGGCCACGCATCGCCAGCTGCTGCAGCTGATCGATCAGATGGCTGCTGTAACCGCGGGCCTGGGCCAGGGCCAGATGCTGACAGAGCTGGCGGTAGCGGGCGGCGAAGCTCTGGCAGGTCTGCGGATCGGCCCTGCCGCGCTCGAGCGCCTCGAGCTGACTGTTGAACGCATCCCAGTCTGGCTGATGGCGACTTTCGAACAGGCTCTGTTTCACGGTGCACTCCCCAGCAGGCCACGGGCGATGCCGTTGAGGCGCGGCTCGGCCTGTTCGGCAGGCACTTGTAGCGGTTCGGCCAGCAGCGCCGCCAGCTCCGCTCTGCGGGCGGCGGACAGTTGGCTACCACGTTCGGCAAAACCGAGAATGGCGCGTTGTTCGTCAAGGCTGAGCGGGAAGGGTGCTGGCAGCGGTTCGGCATCGGCAAGCTGCGGTTTGCTCAACGGCGCATCGCGATAGACCACCAGGGTGCCGGCGGCAATATCGCCGAGGCGCTTGAACGCCGGATGGTTCAGGCAACTGATGATGCCCAGGGTGTAGCCGAACGGCAGGATATCGACGAAGCGCAGCAGGTTGCGCGTCAGTGAAGCGGCCCAGCCGATGGGCGTACCGTCATCGTGCACCACGCGCAGGCCGAGCATCTGCTTGCCGGGAGAGCGGCCCTGGTTGAACACCTCGAACAGCACCATGTACCACCAGGTCACGAGAAACAGCAGGATGGTGCCCAGGCCCATGCCGAACTGACCGAGCAGGCCGAGAACGATGAACATCACCATCAGAATCAGGCCACGAATGGCCAGGTCGATGGCGAATGCCAGGGCGCGCGGCACCAGCCCGGCCGGTCGCAGATGCAGATCGATACCTTCCGGCGTTTCGACCTGATAGCGGGTATCCAGAGGCGGCTGGTGGGACGAAAGACTGACGCTTGAGCGTGAAGGCATCGGCGGACTGCATCAAGGAAAGCCCGATGCTAGCGAGCAGCGGGCCACGAACGCAACCGGGCCAGTGAACTGGCCCGAGTGGCGTCGGTTAGCGAGCGGCAGGCAGTACGCCAAAAATGGTGCGATAGAGCACGCCCATGGCCACGACCATCAGCGGAATGCTCCATACCAGGCCGATGCCCAGCGGGATGGCGCTGACGATGATAATCAGACCGAGCACGATGAGCAGGCCGAAGACCTTGAACCAGTGCTGGGTAATGGCCTTGCGCGAGGCTTCTAGCGCCTCCCAGGGCGACAGGCCGCGTTCGACCACCAAGGGGATGGCCAGCAGGTAGGCGACGCCCAGGTAGATGCCGGGGATCAGCAGCAGGATCATGCCGAGGTAGATCAGCAGCATCATCACCACGGCGGTGATGATCAGTGGGACGGTGCGCCCGAAGTGGCTGAAAATTTCGTTGAAGTTCAGGGGTTGATCAGCGGCGCGGCGAATGCCGACCATGTTGATGCCGGCCATAAAGGGATAGTCCAGCGCCGAGGCCAGCAGCGAAATCAGGATCTCGCCGACGAACATCAGGGCGATGCTATCGCTCAGCGCGCCGAAGATGCCGACAACGCCGCCGAGGATGAAGGTGGCGGCCAGCAGCACCACGTAGAACACCAGAAAGCCACCGATGATGATGCCTTTGGTGCCCTTGACCTTGCTCCAGGACTCGCTCAGCAGCTCACCGATACTGAAGTCATAACCACGTGCCAGGGCTTCTTCGATACTCGGTGCATGACCTTGGGGCGACTGTTGCAGATCGCTGGAGGGGGCGGCATAGGGATTGGGGGTAATCGCGTCACTCATGGTTGCGTCCTTGTACAGAGTGTTAGAGGAGCGCCAATGCTAATGGTTACAGCATTTTTCTCAAGTGCAGTACACCTGCTCGTGCGGCGCCTGTGCGCTGGTGCATGCTTTTGCCGGCGGCAGCGAGGCCGCAGGTGAATGATAAACTGGCGGCCATTTTGTCCAGGGTATGGAGCCGCCAATGACTTCCAGCATTTTCTGGTACGACTACGAGACCACCGGTATCAATCCGCGTTGTGATCGTCCGCTGCAGGTGGCGGGCATTCGTACCGACGAGGCGCTGAACGAGATCGGCGAGCCGCTGAACATCTATTGCCGGCCCAGCGATGACATCCTGCCGCACCCGGTCGCCTGCCTGGTCACCGGTATCGACCCGCAGCGTCTGCAACAACAGGGGCTGGACGAGGGGGAATTCATGACCCGTGTGCATGCCGCGTTATCGGCGCCCGGCACCTGTGGTGCGGGATACAACAGCCTGCGCTTCGATGATGAGGTGACGCGTTACAGTCTGTATCGCAACTTCTTCGACCCTTACGCGCGCGAATGGCAGGGCGGCAACAGCCGCTGGGATCTGATCGGTCTGGTACGCACTGCTTACGCACTGCGGCCCGAAGGCATCGAATGGCCTGAGGAGGAGGGGCGCGTATCGCTCAAGCTGGAGCGGCTGACCCAGGCCAACGGCATCGATCACGGCCAGGCGCACGATGCGCTGTCCGACGTACGCGCCACCATTGGCCTGGCACGGCTGCTGCGCGAGCGGCAAACAAAACTGTACGATTTCCTCTATCAGCTGCGCAGCAAGCAGCGGGTCATGGATCAGGTTCGCCTGCTGCAGCCAGTGCTGCACGTTTCCGGGCGTTTCTCGGCGGCACGTCATTATCTGGCGCCGGTTCTGCCGCTGGCCTGGCATCCTCGCAACCGCAATGCGCTGATCGTCTGTGACCTGCAGGCCGATCCGTCGCCCTTGCTGAATCTGGATGCCGATACGCTGCGTAGTCGTCTCTACACGCGCCGTGAGGATCTCGCCGAAGGCGAGTTGCCGGTACCGCTGAAACTGCTGCATATCAACCGCTGTCCGGTGGTGGCGCCGCTGTCGGTGTTGCGTGAGGCGGATCGGCAGCGTTTGCAGTTGGACTGGTCGGTTTGTCAGCGCCATATCGACGTGTTGAAGAATGAACAGCCACTGTGGCAGGACAAGTTGGCGAGTGTTTACCGAGAAGAGGCCTTTGCAGGCAGTCACGATCCCGAGCAACAGCTGTACGATGGTTTTATCGGTGATCGTGATCGTCGTTTGTGTGAGCAGGTACGTGCCGCACAACCTGACGCATTGGCCAACAATAAAAAATGGCCGTTCGATGATGCACGACTGCCCGAGTTGTTGTTTCGTTATCGGGCGCGCAATTTTCCGGCCAGTCTGTCCGTCGCTGAGTCTCAGCGCTGGGAGGTATTCTGTCGGCAGCGTTTGAGTGATCCAGAGTTCGGTGCACCCAATACCCTGGCGCAATTTTATGCGGCAATGGAGTCGCTGCGGGTTAACTGCAGCCCCGAGCAATTGCAAGTGTTGCAGCAGTGGCAGGCCTATGCGCAGGCGTTGCAGGCGCGTTTGGCCATAAGTTCCGTAGGGATTTAAACGGTCAGGTGCTCAGGGCAATGTGCAGCGTATGAGGCGCACATCATGGCGTGCCAGAAAGAGGCCAGTGCGGAAACTGTTCGCTTGATGCGGATATTGCGCCTGCCGGAAATCGCCCTGAATAATTAGGGGCTGAAAACACCGCGACAATAAAAAACGCCAGCATGGCTGGCGTTTTGGGCATTGCGCAGGTGTTAGCCCAGCAGCGTGGCCCAGCCTTCGACGACGTCGGCGCCCCACTTGGCTTTCCACTCTTTCAGGATCTTGTGGTTGCCGCCTTTGGTTTCGATCACTTCGCCGCTGTGCGGGTTTTTGTACTGCTTGAGCTTGCGTGCGCGCTTGACGACGGCAGGTTTGGCTGCACGAACGCCTTTGGCAGTCTTGGCTTCAGGGTCGAGCAGGGCGATGATATCGCGCAGCGACTTCTGATATTCGCCCATCAGGGTGCGCAGTTTGCCTTCGAATTCCAGTTCTTTCTTCAGCTTGTCGTCTTGCGACAGGTTCTTCAGACGCTCTTGCAGTTCTTTGATGGCTTCTTCTGTGGCGCGGTATTCATTGATCAGCGACATGGATATTTACCTTGGCGTGAATAAGTCTGTGGTAGTTAATAGTGGGCCAATAATAATCAGGCGCTAATAGCAAGTAAACAGTGCGAGATAAAATGACTGCGCTGCAGTGCAACCCTTTGTGTCATTCAACGGTGAATTAAATCGGTAATGGTGAGCGCTTGTGGAAGTTTCAGTGCTGCGTAACCGCACATTATTCGACTGGGGTGACGTCGATAGGCTGGCGCCCTGCTGCAGTTTTGCGCGCATGCCGTTAGAATGCCCGGCTTTATGCGTCGCCCTTGGGGTTTTAATTATGCGTACGTTCAGATTGGTCATCTCTTGCCCTGACCGCGTCGGCATCGTTGCCAAAGTCAGTAATTTTCTCGCCACCTACAACGGTTGGATTACCGAAGCCAGTCACCATTCCGACACGCAGAGTGGCTGGTTTTTCATGCGTCACGAAATCCGTGCCGACTCACTGCCGTTCGATCTCGATGGCTTCAAGCAGGCCTTCGCGCCGATTGCCCGCGAATTCTCGATGGAGTGGCGCATTACCGATTCGGCGCAGAAGAAGCGCGTGGTGCTGATGGCCAGCCGCGAGTCGCACTGCCTGGCCGATCTGCTGCACCGTTGGCAAAGCAACGAGCTCGATTGCGAGATCCCCTGCGTGATCGCCAACCACGACGATCTGCGCAGCATGGTCGAGTGGCATGGCATTCCGTACTTCCATGTGCCGGTCGATCCCAAGGACAAGGCTCCGGCCTTCGCCGAAGTGGAGCGTCTGGTCAAGGCGCACCAGGCTGATGTCATCGTCCTGGCGCGCTACATGCAGATTCTGCCGCCGGCACTATGCGCCGAGTTCGCTCAGCGGGTGATCAACATTCATCACAGCTTCCTGCCGTCCTTCGTGGGCGCCAAACCCTATCACCAGGCCTCGCTGCGTGGCGTCAAGCTGATTGGCGCGACCTCGCACTATGTCACCGAAGAGCTGGACGCCGGCCCGATCATCGAGCAGGACGTGGTTCGGGTGACCCATCGCGACGATATCGAGGAAATGGTGCGTCTGGGCAAGGACGTGGAGAAAATGGTGCTGGCGCGTGGGCTACGCTATCACTTGGAAGACCGAGTGCTGGTGCACGACAACAAGACGGTGGTATTCGACTGACTTGCTGCATGGGCCGGCCACTGCACGAAAGAGGAGAACGCCCATGCTCAAGTCCATCAAGGTGCGCGACTACATGACTCGCCATCTGGTGACCTTCAGGTCGGATACCGATCTGTTCACTGCCATCAATCGACTGCTGGAGCACCGTATTTCCGGTGCTCCGGTGGTCGACTCCCAGGGCCACCTGATTGGCCTGTTGTCCGAGGGCGACTGCCTGCGCGGCATTCTCTCCGGCGCCTACTACGAAGCAGTCGGTGGCACCGTCAGTACCTACATGACCACCGAGGTGGAGACGGTCACGCCCGAGGCTGACATCATCGAGCTGTCGGAGCGCTTCCTGCATGGCCGGCGGCGTCTGCCGGTGATCGAGCATGGGCGCCTGGTCGGGCAGATCAGTCGCCATGATGTGCTGCGCGCAGTCAAGGAGTTCGCCCAGCATGAGCAGGGCGAGCTGAACATTGGTTGAGGGTGTTGACGATGAGCGATCCGTTGGACAAGGCCACCGCCAAGGCGCCTCCGACATTGGGCGAAGGTTGCGTGCGGCGCTACGATCCCGAAGCCCTCAGCGAGGAGGATGGCACCGATTTCGCCGAGGCGGCCGAGCTCTGGCGACAGTTGCAGGAGCAGCGGGACAATTCTGGCGCGTGATGCAATACGAAGGGCGTCCTGCAGACGCCCTTTCTTCATGCGGCTGACTGCCTAGATACGGAAGCTGTCGACCAGGTGCTTGAGGCGTACGGCCTGTTGTTCCAGGTCGTCGCAGGCGCGCAATGTCGCTTGCAGGTTTTCCACGCCTTCCTGATTCAGGGTATTGATCTCGATGATGTCCATGTTCAGTGATTCGATCACCGAGGTTTGTTCTTCGGTCGCAGTCGCTACCGACTGGTTCATGCCGTCGATCTCGCCGATGCGGGCCGTCACAGTCTCCAGGCGCTCACCGGCCTGATTGGCAATTTGCACGCTGTCTTCACTGTGGCGCTGGCTTTCGGTCATGGTGGTGACCGATTCGCGTGAACCGACCTGCAGTTCCTCGATCATCTTCTCGATTTCCTGTGCCGACTCCTGGGTGCGGTGCGCCAGGTTGCGCACCTCGTCGGCGACCACGGCGAAACCGCGTCCCGCCTCGCCGGCACGGGCTGCTTCAATGGCGGCGTTGAGTGCCAGCAGGTTGGTCTGCTGGGAGATGCTTTTGATCACTTCGAGAATCTGACCGATATCCACAGTCTTGCTGTTGAGCATCTCGATCTTGGCGCAGGCGTCGCTGATCTTGTCGGAGAGTTCGCTCATCGAGCGGATCGCCTGCTGCACCACCTTGCCGCCGTCCTCGGCCTGATGCCGTGCATCCGAGGCCCGGCTTGAGGCGTCAGCGGCGTTGCGGGCGATTTCCTGCGCGGCGGCGCCGAGTTGGTTGATTGCCGCAGCCACGCTGTTGGTGCGGCTGGACTGTTCGTCGGAGTTGGCCATCGATGAGTTGGAGGCATTGACCACCAGTTTCGCGACTTCGTTGACCTGGACGGTCGCCGAAGACACCTCGCGGATGGAGCTGTGGATACGTTCGACGAACTGGTTGAAAGAGCGCGCCAGCGCGCCAAATTCATCGTTGGACTGGATCGTCAGACGCTTGGTCAGGTCTCCTTCACCCTGGGCAATGTCCTCCATGGCCTTGCCCATGGCGGTCAGCGGCTGCATCAGCACGCGGATCAGCAAGCCGAGCAGGGCAATGATCAGTACCACGGCAATCACCGTGGCGACGATGGCTGAGGCGCGGAACTCGCTGAGCATCGCGTAGGCTTTGGCCTTGTCGATCGACAGGCCGATATGCCAGTTGACCGAGGGCAGGCCCTTGACCGGGGTGAAGGTGAGGATGCGGGTGTCGCCGTCGAGCTGCGCTTCGCTGAATTCGCTGCTGATGCGCGGGGTGTCCTGTGGATAGATCTCCTTGAGGTTCTTCATGACCAGGTCTTTGTCCGGGTGCACCAGAACCTTACCGTCGGCACTGACCAGGAAGGCATAGCCGATGCCGTCGAAATCCAGGGCATTGATGATATCGACCAGGGTTTGCAGGCTCAGATCGCCGCCGACCACGCCAGCGGGCCTGGCCGGGGTGGCAACGGTGATGATCAGCTCGCTGGTTGCTGCATCCATGTAAGGTTCGGTCAAGGTCGTGTTGCCGGCAGCCATGGCGTCCTTGTACCAGGGGCGGCTGCGCGGGTCGTAGTCGGCGGGCATCTGCTCATCCGGGCGCATGGTGAAACCGCCGCTCTCGGTGCCCAGGTAGGTAAATGCGAAGGAAGAGGTCAGCGCCTTCTGTTCCAGCAGTTTGATCACGCGCTCCTGCTCGCTGTCATTGCTGATCGACTGGGCGGCGCTTTCCACCAGCAGGATGCGCCCGGACAACCAGTTTTGAATATTGCTGGCCGTTACATTGCCCATTTCATGCAGGTAGTTCTCCAGGTCTTCGCGGATGGCATTGCGTTGCAGGTAATCGTTGTAGAGAGTGAACAGGGAAAAGGCGGCGATGACCACAAGGGATGCGGCGAGCAAAATCTTGTGGCTGAACTGCAGGTTTTTGTTCATGTTGTGTTGTATCCGGATGGCTCTGGAACCAGTCTTGTGTTCCACCATGGCGTTCTTGGGGCGCTGTGGTGGGCTGTTGCAGCAGGCAGGGTGACGTTTCGTTCTATTTTATGTCGGCATACCTGCAGTAAAGCTTTAACCCAGAGGATGGCAAGATGCCTTTGATTTCGCAGTTTGTATTGGGTGCTGGCAGTGATGGGCAGGCGGTGGGGCAACCGTTGCGCCTGGCCAACCGTCACGGGCTGATCGCGGGCGCAACCGGTACCGGCAAAACGGTGACCCTGCAGCGTCTGATCGAGACTTTCAGCGATGCCGGTGTGGCGGTATTCGCGGCCGATGTCAAAGGTGACCTGTGTGGCCTCGGCGCCGCCGGTGCGCCGCAGGGCAAGGTCGCCGAGCGTATTGCCAGCATGCCCTGGCTGAATCACCAGCCACAGGCCTACCCGGTGACCCTGTGGGATGTGCATGGACTGAGCGGCCACCCTTTGCGCACCACGCTCAGCGAGATGGGCCCCCTGTTGCTTGGTGCGCTGCTGGAGTTGACCGACAGTCAGCAGGCTGCACTCTATGCTGCCTTCAAGGTGGCGGATCGCGAAGGATTGCTGCTGCTCGACCTGAAGGACCTGAAAGCGCTGCTTGGCCATCTCAAGGACAACCCGCAGGTGCTCGGGGAAGACGCTGCGTTGTTTACCAGCACCTCGGCGCAGGCGTTGTTGCGCCGTTTGGCCGGTCTGGAGCAGCAGGGTGCCGAAGCCCTGTTCGGTGAGCCGGCGTTGCAGCTCGAAGACCTGTTGCACCCGGATCGTGATGGCCGAGGCCGCGTGCATCTGCTCGATGCCTCGCGCCTGGTGCATGAGGCGCCCAAGGTCTACGCAACCTTTCTGTTATGGCTGCTGGCCGAGTTGTTCGAGCAGTTGCCGGAGCGTGGCGATGCCGACAAGCCGCTGCTGGCGCTGTTCTTCGATGAGGCGCATCTGCTCTTTCAGGGTACGCCCAAGGCGCTGCAGGAACGTCTGGAGCAGGTGGTGCGGCTGATTCGCTCCAAAGGGGTCGGCGTGTATTTCGTCACCCAGTCGCCGGGTGATTTACCTGATGATGTGCTGGCCCAGCTCGGCCTGCGCATTCAGCATGGTCTGCGCGCCTTCACGGCCAAGGAGCAGAAGGCTCTGCGCGCCGTGGCTGATGGCTTTCGCCCGAACCCGGCGTTCAACACGCTCAGCGTACTCACCGAGTTGGGTATCGGCGAAGCGCTGGTTGGCACGCTGGAGGAAAAGGGCACGCCGGCCATGGTCCAGCGTGTGGCCATCGCGCCGCCGCAGTCGCGTATCGGCCCGCTGAGCGATGCCGAACGTGCCGCGCTGGTGCGCCAGTCATCGCTGGCGGGGCGCTATGACAAGCCTGTCGACCGCGAGTCGGCCTACGAGCTGCTCAACGCTCGTGCCGAACAGGCTCGTGATGCCGCGCCCGCCAAGGCAGCAGGAAAACAGCGGGTAGAGCCAGGGTTGGGCGATATGGCCAGCGATCTACTGGGCAGCGCCATGAAAAGTGCCTTGCGTCAGGCGGCCAACCAGCTAGGCCGGCAACTGGTGCGCGGACTGATGGGGTCGTTGATGGGGGGCAAGAAGCGCTAGAAACGGTCGTCACCCCGCGAAGGCGAGCATCCAGTGCTGTGCGGTCAGGTTCGCGGGTGTGATGCTAAATGTCGTTGTCAGCGCGTCCACTGTGGCCGGTCAGATGAACTTGGTACGGCAGGCTGTTACTGGCCGGCAGCTTCGCCAGCGGCTTCCTGCTTGTCCTGGCGTTCTTTCTCGATCTTCTCGATTTCCTTCTCGAAGGCCTGATCGAGCAGGCTGGGTTTCTTGCGCCAGGGTTTACGGTCAGGATCCGGTTGAGCGGCGTAGGTAATGACTTCTCCGCCGTAAACATCCTTGTAACGCTGCGCCTGGCGCTCAAGTTCGGCGCGCAGTTCGTCTTTCGTCACGTGTTTTACCTGTCTGTTATGAGCGATCCACACGACACGTGAAGCACCAGGCTTCACTGCAGCGGTCAGGAATCGATCAGGGGCTTTGCCTTGAGTGGCAAGGAGATGATCGTGCAAAGCGTGCGCAATCTTCTCCGTGTTCTTCGCTACTTGACTGTTTGTAACTTTATTACGAGAAAAGTTGCATGCAGCAACTATCTCGTATTATCACCAACGCCCGGCCAATGTCCAGCAATCAGCCTCTTAGCAGGCTGTTGAAAAACTATCTGCGTTGCCACTGCTGCGTTAAAAACAGGCTCGTGCGCGAGTCCGATCAAAATGCTCATTTGCAGCTCGTAAAGTCGAGCGCGACTCCGACCGTTTTTCGCCTGTTTTTGTGGGGCCGCCATCGGTATTGCATTGGCTGCCTCGCCTACGTTTTTCAACGGCCTGCTAGCGCCTGGTAATGCAAGCGCAAGTGCAGTTGGCAACTTTGTCTGTGAGCCAGTAACTGCAAGCCCGGGCGCGTTGGCAGGTGATGCGCATTGACCGGATGAGTGGCGGGCTCGAAGCAGAAGAAGTTCTGCGCCTGTGGACAGAACAACAGAAATACATCGCTGCCTTCGGCCTCGCAGACCAGTTGATAATCGGCATCCGCTTGAATGATGCGCGCCATGCCCGGCCATTGGGTAAAGGCATTGTCGACGAGTTGCTGCGGCAGCAGGGTCGGCTCTTCGAAGTTCCATGCCGGCGGCAACTCGACCCACTGACTGGACAGTTTGTCTTCAGCGCATAACCACAGCCCGGCGGCTAGCGCCTGCTCGTCGCTGTGTCGCAGCAGCGCTCGGCCATCGCTCAGGCGAGTCCTGTTGACCAGGCTGGCGCCCAGTTCTGGGGCGAGGGTCAGTTGTTTCAGGCTATCGCGCAGGGTCAGCAGGGTCGTTGGCATGTGGCGCTCCTGGGGCTATAAATGTCGGGAATTCATAGCGTCATCGTACAACTGCTGGGCTATCATGGCGGCAAAGCCACGCGTCTAAATTCGAGAATTCGTCCACCATGGATACGCAAAACGCTCAACCTCGTGCTCGTCGCAAACACCGCAGCCTGGCTCAGGAATTGGTGGCCGAGCTGTCGCAGCGCATTCGTGATGGGCTGATCAAGCGCGGTGAGAAGCTGCCGACCGAATCGGCGATCATGGAGGAACAGGGTGTCAGCCGTACGGTGGTACGCGAGGCCTTGTCGCGTTTGCAGGCTGCTGGCCTGGTGGAAACGCGTCACGGCATTGGCACCTTCGTGCTGGACACGCCCAGTGCCAGTGGTTTTCGCATCGACCCGGCGACCATCGTCACCCTGCACGACGTGCTGGCCATTCTCGAGCTGCGTATCAGCCTCGAGGTCGAGTCTGCGGGCATGGCGGCGGCGCGTCGTACCGATGCACAGCTCAAGGCCATCCGTGAGGCACTGGATGCCATCAACGAAAGTGCCGCGCATGCCAGTGATGCAGTGTCCTCGGACTTCCAGTTTCACCTACGCATTGCCGAGGCCGCCGGTAACCGTTATTTCACCGATATCCTCAGCCATCTGGGCACCAGTATCATCCCGCGGACCCGGGTCAATTCCGCCAGCCTGGCGCGTGATGACCAGAGCCATTACATGGCGCGCCTGGAGCGTGAGCACGAGCAGATCTTCGAGGCCATTGCGCGTCAGGATGCCGAAGCGGCGCGTGCGGCCATGCGTCTGCACCTGACCAACAGCCGCGAGCGCTTGCGTCAGGCGCACGAAGCGGCCGAGGCTGAAGCGCTGCACGGCTGAGCAGCCGCTAGCGGCGGTAAGCCAGCAAGACAATCCCGCCCACCACGATCAGCCCGCCGAGCACCTGCAGCGGGCCGAGCAACTGGCCGAGCACCAGCCAACCCAGCAGCATGCCGGCTACTGGTTCCATGTTCATCACCGGCGCGTTGCGGGCAATGTCCAGGCGCGGCATCAGGATGAACAGCATCGAGAACGCCGTGCCATAGAGCAGTACCAGGCAGGCCAGGGCGATCCAGCCGGCCGCCGCGTTGGGCAGACCCAGGCCGCCGGGCAGTGCACCGCTGGCACCGGCCAGGGCCGAGGCACTGAAGACCACCGCCATGGTCAGCATGCTGCGCACCCGTCCGGGCATGGCTGACAGTCGATGTTCGGTAATCCACAGCGCAACGGCGAAGACCCCCGCAGCAGTCAGGCTGAACAGTACCCCTTCGACCCAGCGCGCGTCGAGCTGAGCCTCGCCGGACAGGCGCGCCGGCACATCCAGCACCAGCACCAGACCGAACAGGATCAGGCCCATGATCATCGCGGCGCGGCCGGTTGGCGCCGCGCCACCGAGTGCCCAGGTGAGCAGAGCCAGCAGAATCGGCGAGAGGTTCACCACCAGCAATGCCAGGCCTACCGGGATGCGTACCACTGCCGAGTAGATGCAAAAGCTTTGCACCGCGATCAGCAGCCCCAGCAGCAACTGCCAGCCCCATGTGGTGCGGCTCAGGCGCAGCGAGTCACGTTGCCACAGCACCAGCGCCGCGAGTACCAGCAGGGTGCCCCCGGAGCGGAAGAGCATGGCCATCAGCAGACCGGTGTCGTGGTCGAAGGCGATGCGCGCGGCGATGTGGTTGCCAGCGAAGGAGCAGGCCAGGGTGGCGAGGATCAGCGCGGCGATATGCCGGGGGAACGGGGTTGCTGACATGGCAGGGCGATACGTCCTTATAAAGCGAGAGCCGTCAGGCGGCGGCTCGGGGTGAATGAAGCGGCCCCGCACGCGGGGCGGTGAATCATAAGGTGCGATCTCGCGAGCTAGAGCCCTACAAGGCAAAAACAGGCGAGGAAGCGGAGTGTACTTTTGTACATGAGCATTCCAAGCCTGTTTTTACGCAGCAGGGCCGACACGCAGCAGATCGTAAATCAGAGCACGACGCTCGGCAGCCACAGCGAGATGGCTGGAATGTAGGTCACGGCCATCAGCACCATGAACAGCGCGGCGTAGAAGGGCAGCAGTGCCTTCACGGTGTTCTCGATGGTGACCTTGCCGATTGCAGCGCCAACGAAGAGTACCGCACCTACCGGTGGCGTGATCAGTCCAATACCTAGGTTGACCAGCATGATCATGCCGAAGTGTACCGGGTCTACACCGAAGGAGGTCACCACCGGCAACAGGATCGGGGTGAGGATCAGGATCAGCGGCGCCATGTCCATCAGCGTGCCCAGGGCCAGCAGCATGAAGTTGACGCACATCAGGATCACGTAGCGGTTGTCCGAGAAGGTCAGGAACGCGGTGGTGATCTTCGATGGGATCTGCATCAGGGTCATGATGTAGCCGAACGCGGCAGCGAAGGCGATGAGGATCATCACGATCGACAGCGTGCGCACCGTGCGGTGCAGCATCTTCGGCAGTTCACTCCACTTGTAGTCGCGGTAGATGAACATGGTCACGAAGAAGGCCCAGATCACCGCGACGGCAGCCGACTCGGTGGCAGTGAACACTGCCTGAGAGAATGCCGCCGAGGATGATGACCATGGTCATCAGGCCCCACAGTGCTTCCACGCAGATCTTCAGCGCCTGGCGCAGCGGAATCACTTCGCCCTTGGGGTAGTTGCGCTTCTTGGCGAACCACAGGCAGGCGCTGCAGGGCCATGTGAGAGCTCCCGTGGCAGCGCAGATCCTGCCTGCACCGGCGACCTTGGCGGTCGGCCGCGAAGGTCTTGCGCGTCTGCTGCAGGAAGATGTGGCCGGCGAAGTGGTGGTCTGCAGTTCCGATACGGTGGCGCAAGGCGTGTTGGCCGAGGCGCTCAGCCGTGGCCTGCGCATTCCACAAGATCTTGCCGTGATGGGGTTCGGCGACCTGTCCAGCGCGGCGCACACTTACCCGCCGTTTTCCACCGTGCGGGTGGATGGGCCGCGTATCGGCTGCGCCATCGTCGATGCGCTGCTGGCGCGTATTGCCGAGCCTGCAGCGGCGCGCCAGCCGCTGCGCCTGGACGTGGGGTTCGAACTGATCGAGCGCGGCAGCGCCTGAGCCTTTCAGGCCAGGCGCAGGTGGTTGTCCCACAAGCCGGCCGGTAGCTGCAGGGCGTTGGTGACGATGCGCTCGCCGCGGCAATCGTACAGGCGACAACGGCCTTGGCCCGAGGTCACCACGAAACCATCGGCCACCGCACCGACACCTGCGCAGTCCGGCAGCGGCACGTCCAGGCGCACCTGTGCACTGTCCAGATCCCAGATGAAGAAGCGGTTGCCGCGCGGTGCGGTCATCGCCAGCAGGCGCAGCTCGTCATGGATCGCCACGCTGGCGGTGTACTGGTTCATCGCCGCACGCTGCGGCTCGCCCAGGGCGAACGGCTGGAAGGGCTGACCGGGGCGTTTGATCGCCAGTAGCGGCACTTGATCGTGCAGGTCGCCCATGTACTGCTGGCCGCTGACCACCGTGCCGTCGCGCGCGACAGCGAGGTGGCGGATGCTGTTCTGCTGGTCGGCCAGATACTCCTGGCTGACCAGGCTGCCGTCGCGCTGCATCAGCACCAGGCTGGCCTGCATGGCATCGAGATTCATGTCGACGCGACTTTCCGCTTCGGTGCGGATGCCGCCGTTGGCCACCACCAGGGTTTCGCCATCGGGCATCCACAGCAGTTGGTGCGGGCCTACGCCGTGGCTGCTGTGTTCAGCCGCGCGCAGCAACTGCTCACCCTGCAGGCGATAAACGCCAATGACGCCACGGCCTGGCTCGGTGGTGTCGTTCTCGGTGGCGTACAGCCACTCGCCGCCCTTGTGGAATACCGCGTGGCCGTTGAAATGACGCCCGGCCGGCGAGCTCAGCGTATGCAGCAGGCGGCCGTCGCGGGTGTCGATCAGGTAGCTCTCGGTGCTCGGCCGGCGACCGACGAACAGGGCCATCGGCAGGGCGGGGTGCGGCACCACATCGTGGCAGCGTTCGTTCACTGGTGTGGCGAAGGCGCGCTGACCATCGAGGCGATAGCCGACGGCGTAGTGGTTGCCGTCGCCGTCGTCACGGGCTGACAAGAGCAACGGCTGGCCGGATGGGCCGAACAGCGTCCAGCCACCGAAGGCGCCCGCCGCCGCCAGGCTGGCAGCGGCTGCACTGAGGCCGAGGAAGGCTCTGCGTTGCATGCTCAATCCCCGTCGTGGGCATTGAAGCCGATCTGCACGTCGAGCGCCTTGGCCAGTTCGCTTTCCTGCAGGCGGTGCAGGCGATTGAGGCTGTCGTACAGCTCGTTCAGGGCGGTGCGCCCAGCTTCATCGGCGAGCAGCTCACCCAGGGGACTGTCGAGTGCGGCCAGGCGCTGACGGGTGTCCTGGTAAGCGGCGTCGATGCGTTTTGCCAGGTCGGCCTGGTCGTCGCCCAGTAGCGATTGAATGCCATCACGGTTGCTGCCGTGCCACAGCAGTTCGGCATTGGCCAGCGCCGCACCCTGGTTGGCCAGGCTGGCGGCACTGCGCCAGGCTTCGGCCTGGTAAGGCTGGGCGATGCCCTTGCTCTGGCGGCCCATCGGCGCGCCGAGTTTCTTCTTCAGGCCATCCAGGGCGCTGACCTGTACGCGCAACAGTTCGGCGATCGCTTCGTTGGCGTCGGCGTAGCGCTCGTTGGGGAATGTCTTAAGCTGTTCGGCCATGCCAGATTTGGCCTGCCATTCGCCGACGATCTGCGCCGCCAGTGCCTGCTGGTGTTTGCCGATGGCTTGCAGCAGTGGGCAATAGCGCGCTTTCTGTTCGGCCTGGGCGAGGTCCAGATTGGGGTCGAAAAGAATGTATTCGTAGGCGGTCAGGCCCTGAACCACCACGCTGGCATTGGACAGGTCATCCGCGCTCAGCTGCGGCTTGTTCTTCAGCAGGGCTTCGACCTGGCGCTGCACCAGGTTCTTCTTGTCCGGCCAGAACTGAATCTGCCAGGCGCGGTTGCCTTCGGCCAGCGGCCCGACCAGCAACGGCTGCAAGCCGGCCCAGGCACTCTGGGCGCCGAGAAAGGCCTGGCGAGCAGTGCTCAGATCGACGTTACCGGCGCAGAAGGCTTCGGCATTCACGGCCAACTGGCGATCGGCTTCCTGCCAGCTGCTGTAGGCCGGCAGCAGCACGCCATCGGTCAGCGCTGCGCTGACCTTGGCTTTCGGGTCCTGCTGGCCGCAGCCGACCAGGGCCAGGCCGAGCAGAGAGGCGATCAGGGTTTTGTGCAACATCGCAGGCTCCTTAAAGAGAATTCAGGAAGGCGAGCAGCGCTGCTCGCTCATCGCTATCGAAACGCAGCACCTGCTGCTTGGCCGCTTCGGCCTCGCCACCGTGCCAGAGAATGGCTTCCAGCAGGTTACGGGCACGGCCGTCATGCAGGAACTGAGTATGGCCATTGACCGTTTGCGTCAAACCAATGCCCCACAGCGGCGCCGTGCGCCATTCGCGACCGCTGGCGAGAAACTCCTCGCGGCCATCGGCCAACCCGTCGCCCATGTCATGCAGCAGCAGGTCCGTATACGGCCGGATCAATTGGCTGGCCAGTTCCGGCTCCGCCGCATCGGCCGATGTGGTGAAACTGGGGGTGTGGCACTTCTGGCAACCGGCCTGGTGGAACAGGCTCTTGCCCTTGAGCACGTCAGGCGAGTCGACGTCACGCCGTGCCGGCACGCCCAGGTTACGGCTGTAGAACAGCACGCTGGCGAGGATGTTGTCGCTGACTTCCGGTTCGCCGCCATGGGGCGCGGCCAGGCAATCGGTTTGCGCCGTGGTGCAGTTGTCGTGAGGGATCAGCGAGCTGGTCAGGCCCATGTCATTGGCGAAGGCTTCGGCATTTTGCTGATTGAGGTTGGGTTGGCCAGCCTTCCAGCCGAAGCGGCCGAGCACGCTGCGCTGCTGGGCGCGATCCCAGACCATATTGGGACGACCGGAAATACCATCGCCATCGGCGTCATCCGGATCGGCGCCGGCCAGGATGTCTTCTTCGGTGATGGCTTCGAGCAGGCCGAGGCCGATCATCGGCGGGGCGATGCGTGCCGAGAACCGGGTGTCGGGGTGCATGTCGCCGTAACCGAGCTGGCTGATGACCAACTGCGGCTTGCGCAGCTCCACCTGCGTGCCGTCGGCGAAGCGCACCGGCACGCTGCTGTAGATCACGCGTACCTTGCCTTCGGGGGTAACACCGGGGTTGGCCATGTCCTGCATCTGGGTGCCGTAGGTGGGCTCGGCGACCACGCCCTGTTGGATCAGCACCTCGGCATGCTCCGGGCCGGCCGGTATCGACAGACGCACCAGCATCGAAGTGGCGCTGACCGCATCTGGCCCCGGTGGATGGCCGCGACCGTCCTTGATATGGCAGTTCTGGCAGGCATTGGTATTGAACAGCGGGCCCAGGCCATCGCGCGCTGTGGTGGTGGCTGGCGCCGTGACCCAGGGATTACGGAAGAAGCTGTTGCCCACGGCGAAATCCAGGCGACGGCTGGGTGCGAGGTTCGCCGAAGGCAGGGAGAAGGCGTTTTGATCGAACTTGCGTACCGTCGCCGCACCGGCCGAGAGATGTTCGCCAGGCTCTGCCAGGGTGAATTCAGGCTGCTGTTCGCAAGCGATCAAAGACAGGGTCAGAAAGGGCAGCAGGCAGCGCTGGAGCGGCGACATCGAGGAACAATCCGAACTGGCAGGGAAGCGGGGCGCCAAGATTAGCAGGCTAACGGAATTTAAATAAGATGGATTAGCGTTATCTAGACGCGGCCAGAGGTCGCGGGGTATGCCGGCATCATTCCTTCCCTGCCATCAGCTTCTTCGATTATCTATGCAGTGGCTGCGGCTTCAGAGAGTGGTGCTGATTGAGAGCAAGAACGTTCAAGACCTCCCTGGGGCGTTTGGCTAAGATCGCCTGCCCAAGGAGGTTCCATGTCCCGTCATCACGAATTCACCCAAGGCGCCCGCGATATGCTGCCGATGCTGCTCGGCGCCATTCCCTTCGGCATCATCTTCGGCAGCCTGGCTGGTGCTGCAGGGCTCGATGTCTGGCAAACACTGGGTATGTCCGCGCTGGTGTTCGCCGGCTCTGCACAGTTCATCGCCATCAGCCTGTTGGCTGGTGGCGCCGGTATCGCCGTGGTTCTGCTGACCACTCTGGTGGTCAATCTGCGCCATGCCTTGTACAGCGCCAGCATGCAGCCCCACGTCCGCCATCTGCCCAAGCGCTGGCGCGTGCCGTTGGCCTTCGGCCTGACCGATGAGGCCTATGCGGTGGTGGTGCAGCGCTATGCGCGGGGTGACCAGGGCACCTACCGCCATTGGTACTTTCTCGGCGCGGCCCTGGCCATGTACTGCAACTGGCAGCTGTGCACGCTGGTCGGCGTGCTGTTCGGCCAGGCGGTGCCAAATATCGGTGAGTGGGGGCTGGATTTCGCCATGCTGGCGACCTTCATCGGCATCGTCGTGCCGATGTTACGTAACCAACCACAAGTGGCGGCCGCCCTGGTGGCGGGCGCCGTGGCGCTGCTGTGCCATGCCTTGCCCTACAAGCTTGGGCTGATGGCTGCTGCGGCCAGTGGCATCGTCGTCGGCGTGTGGTTGGAGCGGCGTAATCCGGCGTTGCAGGAGGAGTTGGTCTGATGGATATCTGGTTGCTGATTCTGGGCATGCTGGCGATCACCTTCATCACCCGCTACAGCCTGTTTGCCTTCCCTGATCTGCGCTTTCCGCCGCTGATCAGGCAGGGGCTGCATTACGTGCCGACTGCAGTGCTGACGGCCATTGTGGTGCCCGGCATGCTGATGCCGGACGGACAGTCCTGGATGCTCAGCTGGAGCAACGCCTACCTGCTGGCAGGTGTGGCGGCCATTGCTATCGCGGCGTTCACGCGGCACTTGCTGGCGACCATCGGTGGGGGATTGCTGGTGTTCTTTCTGCTGCGCTGGGCGTTCGGGCAGTTACCGATCTGAGTGGCGCGTGCCTTGGCTTTGCGTAGGGTGCGTTGCGCGCACCAGACAAATACCGCCGTATTCACAGTGTGCGTGGCGCACCCTACCGGGGAGGATCGCTGGAAGCCCGCTACACCAGCGCGCTGACCTTGAGCTCGCGCTGGCTCAGGCGCAGGTACTGTTCGTCTGCCTTGAGCAGCAGCGCCTGGTCGTCGACGCTCAGTTCTTCATGAGCATGACCTTCGGCCTGGCTGCGGTAGAGGCTTTCACCGGGGCGGCGGCGCAGGCATTGGTAGCGCTGCTGGCGTGGTTCCACCTTGAAGCTGAGCATGTCGATATAGGCGACCTGCATCTCATCACTCTGCCCGGTCTCCAGCGCACTGCGTTGCAGGGCTGGGGTGTGGATGAAGGGCGAGGCCGAGAGCATGACATGTTGGCATTGCTGCAGATCGGGACGCGGTACGCCATCGAGCAGCCAGTTGCCGCACAGATGATGCTGTTGCCCTTGATGACCTGCATGAGGTGGCTGGTGGCGTGAATGCCATTGGCATCCTGACTCAGACGCAGCGTTTCCACGCCGGGGGTGTGCCTGGGTTTCCAGACCAAGGTTTGCTGCATCGGTCGACTCCATGCCGAGCGCGAAACAGGAGGGAAGGGCGCTTGCGCGCAGAGCACATTCCCTCGTGCTCCATGTTTGTTGTGGCGCGCAGCATAAAGCGACAGCGATGTGATGTCTGTCAGCTTTTGCTGACAGTTGCGCAGGTTTTTGCGCTATAGATTCAGGCTTTCGGCTTCAGCGGTTGCTGTTCGAACTTCACGCCGTCCAGGCCATGCACCATCAGCGCGCGGATGTTGCCGTGGTCGCTGCCTTGCGGCGTGGCCAGCACGCTGCGGTAGTGCTCGCCGAAGGCACGCAGCGCTTCGTCCTTGCTCAAGCCTTCCAACAGGGCCAGACCCAGAGTCTTGCAGGAGCCTTCGTTCTGGCCCGCGGCGTTTTCCACGTCGCCATTGCGGAAGGCGCTGGGCTGATAGTCATAGTGCGCGGCGACGAAGGCCAGGGTTTCACTGAAGGCGTAGTCGTCCTGCTGCAGGCGGCTGCGCAGTTCTCTCAGGGCGGTCATTCATGCTTTCCTTTTGCAAAGGCGGCTTGCTGTTCGGCGGAGGCTTCTTTCTGATATTTGGCTTTCCAGTCGGCATAGGGCATGCCGTATACGGTCTCGCGAGCCTGGTCGGCGCTGACCTCGATACCGAGGTCGTCGGCAGCGGCCTTGTACCATTTGGACAGGCAGTTGCGGCAGAAACCGGCCAGGTTCATCAGGTCGATGTTCTGCACGTCAGGACGGCTGCGCAGATGCTGCACCAGTGCGCGAAAGGCTGCAGCTTCCAGTTCGAGGCGTTCTTGCTCGGTCATGGTGGGCTCTCCGGTATTAGGTGGCGGCGATGATAAGAGCCTTGCTGGAGAGCGACAAGCCGCTGTCAGCGATGGCCGGCCAGGGTGATGGATACCGACTCGGCGAAGCGCAGGGCATGCGGTTTGTCCACTTCCACTTCGGCATAACGCACGGCCTGATGGGTCATCACCAGGTCGAGGATTTCCTGGGTCAGGCGCTCGAGCAGGGCGAAGCGATTGCCTTCGACATGGGCGATGATCGCCTTGGTGATGGTGCGGTAGTTCAGCGCATGCTCGATGTCGTTGACCTCTACCGCATCGACGGCGGGGTAGAGGATGGTTAGGTTGATCAACACGTCCTGCTTGTTGTTGATCTCTTCTTCCTTGATGCCGATGTAGGTGCGCAGGCGCAGGTCCTTGACGCGGATGCGCGCCATTCCGGGTTCCAGTCGCGGCATTAGTTGTTCCGTCCGATCAGTTGCAGGAATTCGTGGCGAGTGTTGCAGGACTCGCGGAAGGCGCCAAGCATCACCGAGCTGCTCATCACCGAATTCTGCTTCTCCACGCCACGCATCATCATGCACATGTGCTTGGCCTCGATCACCACCGCGACGCCAGCGGCGTTGGTCACCTGCTGGATCGCATCGGCGATCTGCTTGGTGAGGTTTTCCTGGATCTGCAGGCGCCGCGCGTACATGTCGACGATGCGCGCCACCTTGGACAGCCCGAGCACCTTGCCGGTGGGGATGTAGGCGACATGCGCCTTGCCGATGAAGGGCAGCAGGTGGTGTTCGCACAGCGAGTACAGCTCGATGTCCTTGACGATCACCATCTCGTCATTGTCGGACTCGAACAGTGCGCCGTTGACGATCTCGTCCAGTGACTGCTGGTAGCCATGACACAGATACTGCATGGCCTTGGCCGCGCGTTTGGGCGTATCGAGCAGACCCTCGCGCTCCGGGTTTTCACCGAGGCCTACGAGAATCTCGCGGTATTGCTGGGAAAGAGGTTGGCTCATGGCAGTGTCCTGAGCAGCCGCTTCACTTGAGGTGGCGGCCGCCGTTGAGGGTAAGGGTCGTTCCGGTTACGTAGGAGTTGTCCAGCAAATAGCGCAGTGTCTGGTAGAAGGGCTGCGGGCCGGGTTCTATGCCCAGCGCCGATTTGGCCAAGGTCTTGGTGCGGTAGGCGTCGTCATCACCATCGTTGAACATCAGCAGTGCTGGCGCGATGGTGTTGACCTTGATGCGTGGAGCAAAACGCGCGGCGAACGACAGTGTCAGGCTTTCCAGGCCCGCCTTGCTGGCGCAGTAGGCGGGGCGATTGGCGCTGCCCTTGCGGACCACGTCGTCACTCACATGCACGATGTCGGCGTGATTCGACTGCAGCAACAGCTCGCTGCAATGCAGGTTGATCAGATACGGCGCGAGCATGTGCACGCTGAACAGCTGGCGAAAGGCATCGGCTTCTTCGCCGGGTGTTTCGGCCTGCCACTGCGAGGCGTTGTGCACGATCGCGCGCAGGCCATTGCACTGCAACTTGACCTGTTCGATGAACGCCATGATGCCGCTCTCATTGCTGAAATCCGCCTGCAGAGCGATGGCACCGCGCTCACGCAGCCGCGCAATGTCGTCGCGGTTCTGGCGGTAGCTGATGATCACCGGCTGGCCTTCGTCGAGCAGGCGTTCGGCGCAGTAGAGGCCGACCCTCTGGCCGGCGCCGGTGATCAGGATGGGGAAGCTGGCAGCGCTCATGTGCAACTCGTGAGAAAGAAATGAAGGCCTGGCTCGTACCGCCTCGGGATACCTGACCAGTGGCAGGCGCTACTCACCAGACCGTGGATAAAGCTATACCAGAGCTGCAGGTTGTACAACCCTGTGCGACATGTGGTTTTGCTATCAGGCTGAGTGGATTTGCCTATTTTGCTGAGTTTTAAGGGTTTTTACTGAGGAGGTGGGGAAGGGGTTTTTGTACTTTACCTGTACGAATTACTGTTTTTGTACAGATATTGGCTGCTTGTACAACGAAATCGGCCAGCACGAGGCTGGCCGATTGGTAGAAGTGGATGCTTTCAGGGCTTGCCGATGCTGGCGGCTCGCCTGCTCAGGCGCTGCGGATGGTTATCTTGTAGCCAGGGTTCCAGCAGGCGAGTGGAAAGCGGGATGAACCAGTAGGTCATCAGTGGCGTCAAGGCCAGCGTCGACAGCAGCACGCGGGTGACCAGCGAAAGGTCGGCGAGCCAGGGGCCGAACAGCAGGTTGAAGGCCAGGGACACCGGAAAGAACGCCAGCCAGATCGCCACGCTCTGCTTCCAGCGCGGAGCCTGGCGGTGGGCGCTACCGAACCAGGCATCGAGGCCGACTGCGCGCTTTTCCTGCGGTTGGGCGAAAAGTCCCGCACCACGCTGCAGCCACGCCTGGCGCGAAGCGGAATGCTCCCAGGAGGCCATGGTCTGTTCGTCGCTGAAACGGAAAACGATCTGGAACTCATCATCGCCGGCAGGCGGTGCCAGTACGCCGGAGCCGAGGTAGCCAGGGAAGTCGGTGGCCAGGTGTTCGCCTTCACGCAGCCAGGCGATGAAGTCGTGATAACGACCATTGGCGACGCGGCGCGCCACCATCAGGGTTACGGGGGACATTGTGTATCTCCTCGAGTATTGCCGTCAGCCGGGGTGTGGCGTAGGGCGCGATCAAGCACGGGGTGGTGTGCTCGACGAAAATTGCAGCAAGGATTATTCCCGTTTCGTGAAAATTAGCCAGCCCCGCCTGACAAGGGGCTCCAGACGGGTTAAAGGAGAAACCTTGATCGGGATTTGCACCATTCAAGGGCATGGGCTGTGTGCGATGGTTCGGTGAAGGGCGTCAGGCATGGATAAACATCGCGCTTGAGGCTGCCGTTATCCTTGTTGTTGTGCTTGGTATGGTTTTGTACATATCTTGCACAATGCCAGTGAGCAGTTGCTGGGTTACAATTGCCCAATATTCGTTGCCGTGATGCCCGAAGCCATGCCCGAACTCGCCTCCGTCACATCGCTCGCGTCCAGCGCTTTGAAGCAGGAAGAGCTGTTCCCCATCCGCGAAGTTTCTCGCCTTACCGGCGTCAATCCGGTCACCCTGCGTGCCTGGGAGCGGCGTTACGGCCTGATTCAACCGACGCGTACCGATAGCGGCCATCGTCTCTACTCGCAGGCCGATATCGATGCGGTGCGCAGCATCCTCGCCTGGATCGAACGTGGCGTCGCAGTCAGCAAGGTCGGCTCGATCCTGGCCAAGAGCGCCAGCAGTCGCAGCGTCGCCACGCCGGCCTACAACGAAGTCAGCAGTGACGACTGGAATCAGTGGCAGGGCCAGGTGCGTAGCGCGCTGCAGAACTTCGATGAGCCTAGTCTGGAGCGCTTGTATGGGCAGATCTTCTCCTGCTATCCGCTGCCGGTGGTGTTCCAGGATATTTTCATGCCGGTTTGGCAGGAACTGCTGCTGCGTCAGGACGAAGTCGGCCTGCGCGGCGAGTGGCTGATGCTCGACGGCTTCCTGCGTGGGCGCTGCTGGCAGCGTCTGCAATTGGGGCGTGATGATTCGCGTGAGCGCGTGCTGCTGGTGGCGCTACCTGGCCACTGCCGGGAACTGGAGTTGCTGGTTGCAGCGTTGCTGCTGGGCAATCAGGACGTCGACGTGTCGGTGATGGGGCCAGGCGTACCCATGACCGATCTGGCCCTGGTCTGTGAACGCATGCAGCCCCAGGCGCTGGTGGTCTTCAGCAACCAGCCGCCAGGCGAGGAGTTCCCGCGGCAACTGGCGCGCCTGGCGCTGGGCTTGGAGTGTCCGCTGCTGCTGGCCGGTGACAGTGCCGATCTGGCGGAGGAAAGTCTGGCCGGTTCGGCCATTGCCTGCCTGGGTAATGAGGGACGCCTGATGCAACGTCGTATGCAGCAGTTTCTGGCTGGCCATCTCGATACCTGAGGTGGTCCAGGCTACTGAGCGTCAGCAGACTGCTGCGGTCTGCGACTGTTGTCCGCTGTGCTGTTCGAACAGGTACTGACGCAGAGTTTGCTCATCTTCCGTATGTAGCGTCTGCAGGCTGTAAGCGTAACGCTTCTGGCTGACGCGTCTTGCGAGCCGCGCGCGCAGTTGAACGCGACGCTCCTGGGGCAAAAGCAGTTGCAGCAACTGATCCTTGGCCGGCGTGCCTGTTTTGCTGTATTCCACCAGGATTCCATTGTTCGATAGCTCCAGCGCCTTCAGGCCACTGGGCTGGTCGCTGTCGTCCAGCAGTGCTAATGCCGTGGGCAGGACAAGACGCCATGGGCGTTCGCTTACCCCTTGTTCGAAGATCAGCGGGGCGCCCAGCTCCAGGCGTGACTGACTGTGGTCGTCTTGGATCAGGTGCAGGGGGAAGCTCAGATGCTGATTGTCGGTATGCGTATCCAGGCTTAGCTGTTCTTCGTTGCCCAGGCGAGCCAGCAGCTCACTGAGTCGTTTGCCCAGAGCCAATGACGGCGCTGCGTCAGGGCGCCGCTTTTGCGGAGGTTTGAAGAGGATCTTCTGGATGAAATCCAGTTCGTCCTGAGTCAGCAGCGGATCGCTTTGCATGGGATGATACTGCACGGGTTCAAACCCATCTGACTGCGCTGACGAAGGATAGTTTTATCCGTTCGTCAGCTTTTCAGGCGCGCCAGCTCGGCCTTCAACTCGGCGACCTCTGCCTCCAGCTCACGCACCCGCTGCTTGGCTTCGACCTGTTCGGTAACATCCTTCTGGATACCGATGTAGTAGGTCAGCTGGTCGCTTTCGTTCAGCACCGGAGTGATCGATAGCTCGTTCCAGAACGCGCTGCCATCCTTGCGGTAGTTACGAATGATCTGTCGGCAGGGCTTGTTCGCCTTGACCGCTTCGCGAATGGCCTGCAGGCCGAGCTGTGCACGGTCAGTGCCCTGCAGGAAACGGCAATCCTGATAGAGGATGTCATCGCAGGGGTAGCCGGTCAGGCGCTCGAATGCCGCGTTGGCGTAGATCAGAATATTGTCTTCGCCCTCCTGCTCGGCCACCACGATCCCATCGTTGGAGGCGTCGACTACCAGTTGCAGCAGTTTGGCATTGATCATGAGTCCGGTTCCGCGATGGTTATGGGCTGCATTCTAAAACATCGGGTCGGGCTGTCCACTTGCGGCATAATGCGCGGCGTTTTTCCTGTTTCCGGAGTTGTCATGAAAGTCGCCATTCTCTCGGGCTCGGTCTACGGTACGGCCGAGGAAGTCGCTCGCCACGCCGAGCGCCAGCTCAAGGCCGCCGGGCTGGATGCCTGGCACAAAGCGAACGTGAGCCTCGAGGAGCTGCTGGCCTTCGCGCCGGACGCCTTCCTTACCGTCACGTCCACCACTGGCATGGGTGAGCTGCCGGACAACCTGCTGCCGCTGTACAGCGAAATCAGAGACCGTTTGCCGGCCTGGAGCGGCAAACCGGCTGCGGTGCTGGCGCTGGGCGACTCCAGCTATGACACCTTCTGTGGCGGCGGTGAACTGATGCGTGAGTTGTATGCCGAGCTGGGCCTGCGCGAAGTGGTGGAAATGCTGCGCCTGGACTCCAGCGAAACCGTCACGCCTGAAACCGATGCCGAACCCTGGCTGCAAGCCTTCGTGGCGGCGCTGAAGGCCTGACGTGCCCCAATACCCCGAGCTGGTTTGACCGGCGATAAAAGCGGCGAATACCTGCCTATCGCACCGCGGCGCGTCAGCGCCGTGACCCGCAAAGCCATCAAGATGGCTGCCAGGGCAACTACCGCCAGCGACGCGCCTGGCTAGACTGCGGACACCACCGACCAACAAGAATATCGAGGTGACCGCCGTGAATGCTCCGCTGAAACTCCCTGCCGTGAAGAATCTGGTTTCCGAGGCCGAATGGCGTGCACGCGTCGACCTCGCCGCCTGCTACCGGCTGATCGCCCTCTATGGCTGGGATGATCTGATCTTCACCCATATCTCTGCCAAGGTACCGGGTACGGAAGATTTCCTGATCAACCCCTATGGCCTGATGTTCCACGAAATCACGGCGTCGAGCCTGGTCAAGGTCGACCTGGCGGGCAACAAGCTGATGGACAGCCCGTTCGACATCAACCCGGCCGGTTACACCATTCACAGCGCCGTGCACGAGGTGCGCCACGATGTCGGCTGCGTGCTGCACATTCACACCCCGGCGGGCATCGCCGTGTCGGCGCAGAAGCAGGGCTTGCTGCCCCTGTCGCAGCAATCGCTGTTCGTCCTCGCCAGCCTGGCCTATCACGGCTATGAAGGGGTGGCGCTGAATCATGACGAGAAAGCGCGGCTGCAGGCGGACCTGGGCGACAAGAACTTCATGATCCTGCCCAACCATGGGTTGCTCACTGCTTTCGGCGGCATCGCCGACGCCTTCCTCGGCATGTTCATCCTGCAGCGTGCCTGTGAGATCCAGGTCATGGCGCAGAGCGGCGGTGCCGAGCTGATCCATATTCCGCAGCAGATTCTCGACGGTGCGCGGGCGATGATCGCCGGTGTGATGAAAACGCCACAGGGCATGGGGGGCTCGCTGCCTTGGCCGGCGCTGCTGCGCAAGCTGGACCAGCAGATGCCGGGTTACGATCAGTGAACGGGCTGCCAGGCATCGCCCTGGATGATTGGCGCGCGCAAAGCCAGGCTTTTCACTTTCGTGGTCACACGATTCGTTACTGGACCGCTGGAGACACGCAAGCCCAGCCGCTACTGCTGATTCACGGCTTTCCCAGCGCCAGCTGGGACTGGCATCGCCTGTGGGCGCCGCTGGCCGAGCGTTACCGGCTGATCGCCTGCGACATGCTGGGCTTCGGTTACTCGGCCAAGCCGCGCGGGCATGCCTACAGCCTGCTGGAACAGGCCGATCTGCAGCAGGCACTGCTGGCCCATCTCGGCGAGCGGCGCCCGCTGCATGTGCTGGCTCACGACTATGGTGACAGCGTTACCCAGGAGCTGATCGCGCGGCATCAGGAGGGGCAACTGCAGCTGGCGGGTTGTGTGTTCCTCAACGGCGGTCTGTTCCCCGAAACCCATCATCCGGTGCGGGTGCAGAAGTTGCTGCTCGGGCCGCTTGGTCCGCTGCTCGGGCGCCTGTTCTCACGACGCAAGCTGGCACAGAGTTTTGCCCGCATCTTCGGCCCGCACACCCAGGCCAGTGAGGCCGAACTGGATGCCCTGTGGCAACTGGTGGCCTACAACAACGGCCCGGCGGTGATGCATCGTCTGATTCGCTACATGCCCGAGCGCCGCCAGCAGCGGCAACGCTGGGTGGCAGCGATGCAGGCGACGACCCTGCCGATGCGGGTGATAGATGGCGCCTTCGATCCCATTTCAGGAGCGCACATGGTGGCGCGTTACCGTGAGTTGATCGCGGACGCCGACACGGTGCTGCTCGACGGCATCGGCCACTATCCGCAGCTGGAAGCGCCGGCTGCGGTGCTCGATCATTACCTGCAATTTCGCCACGCAAGGAGCTTGCATGCGTAGACGTACCCTGTTGAAAGGCGCTGCGCTCGGTGGCGTCGCAGCGCTCGGAGTCGGTTACTGGGCGTTGCCTGCGGGGCTGCGACCGGCGGCTGTCAGCCTGGAGGGCGCGCGCCAAGTGTTGGCGGACCTGCACGGCAAGACGCTGCAAAGTATGCGTGGCTGGAGTCCGGCCGAGGTGTTCAATCACTGCGCGCAGAGCATCGACTATTCAATCGACGGTTATCCCGAGCTGAAGCCGGCCTGGTTTCGTCACAGTGTCGGGCCAGCCGCATTCGCCGTGTTCAGCGCCCGTGGCGCCATGCGTCATCCGCTGGATGAAGCGATTCCCGGCGCCGCCACGCTCAGTGAGCCGGCCAGTCAGGCGTTGGCGTTGCAGCGCTTGCAGGCGGCGTTCGAACGCTTTGCCGGTCATGAAGGCGAGTTACAACCGCACTTTGCCTACGGTGCGCTCGATCATGCCGAGTATGCCGAGGCGCACGTGCTGCACCTTTACAACCACCTGAGCTTGATCCGCATTGCTTGATCACGCGTGAATTTGAACCAGTTGGCGCTGAAACAATTTTTGTCGAACCTCTGCCGCCGAGAATGACTCAGTAACTCTGTCACTCACAGGAAAGTAGAGGTTAACCATGAACAAGAAGTTATCTGCACTGCTGCTGAGCGGGATTCTGGGCGCGATGGCTTTGCCTGCCTTCGCTAGCAGCGACACCAATGCTCCGGGAACTCCGGGGACTACCACGCCGACCACTCCGGGCGACACCAATCCGATGAACCCGGGCGATGACGGTGAGGGTATCCCGCCTGTTCAGGGGCCCAACACCGATGGCAACCCCGGTGGTGATGGGGCTGGTTCGGGTGATGGCAGCGGCGGCGACGGCTCGGGTTCCGGCGCCGGTAACTGAGCCGCATAAGGTCGCATTATCGGCCGTCATTCAGCAGCCCCGCGCGCCTTGTGAAGCGCGTGGGGCTGTTTGACACTCGGCGCATCACAACCTGCCCCGAGGACGCTGTCGATGAGCGATGCCATCCGTTTCGAAGATCAAGTAGTCATAGTCACCGGTGCCGGAGGTGGCCTGGGCCGTGCCCATGCACTGTTGTTCGCCCGCCACGGTGCCAAGGTGGTGGTCAATGATCTCGGTGGTAGCACTCACGGTGAAGGAGCCAACGTCTCTGCTGCCGACAAGGTAGTGGAAGAGATTCGCGCCTTCGGTGGGACCGCGGTGGCCAACCATGACTCGGTGACTGACGGCGACAAGATCGTGCAGACCGCGCTGGATCATTTCGGCCGTATCGATGTGCTGGTCAACAACGCCGGTATCCTGCGCGACAAGAGCTTCCACAAGATGGAAGATGCCGACTGGGATCTGGTTTACAAGGTCCATGTCGAAGGCGCCTACAAGACCACTCACGCTGCCTGGCCTCACTTGCGCGAGCAGAACTTCGGCCGGGTCATCTTCACCTCGTCCACATCTGGTATCTACGGCAACTTCGGTCAGAGCAACTACGGCATGGCCAAGCTTGGCCTGTACGGGCTGACGCGCACCCTGGCCATCGAAGGGCGCAAGAACAACATCCTGGTCAATGCCATCGCCCCCACCGGTGCCACGCGCATGACCGAAGGATTGATCCCGCCGCAGGTGTTCGAACAGCTCAAGCCCGAGTTGGTCAGCCCACTGGTGGTGTACCTCGGCAGCGCCGCCTGCCAGGACACCGGTGGTCTGTACGAGGTCGGTGGTGGTTGGGTTGGCAAGGTGCGCTGGGAGCGCAGCCTTGGCGCAGGCTTTGATCCCAAGGCCGGTTTCAGTCCCGAGGATGTCGCGGCGCAGTGGCAACGTATCTGCGATTTTGAGGGTGCTGCGCACCCGGCCGACAACGTCGAGGCGCTCAAGGAAATGATGGCGAACCTGCAGAAGTACGCGCTCTAGGCCGCAGGCCATCACTGAAAGGCCGGTAGCGATCAGGCAACGCGGTGTTTCGTGGTCCGGCTCCGGGGCGAGGCTTGGCCAGGCCATGCAGCTCTGGTTCGCGGCGGGGCGCCGCTCCTACACAGTCGGTATATCGACGCTTGACTGTTTGCTGAGTAGTACCCGGCTGTTACCTGTCGGAAGAAATAGGGGCGAATAATGGCGTTCGTTCCACCTACTTTCAGGAGACGATCATGGCTGCCAAGAAGATTCTCATGCTGGTCGGCGACTACGCCGAGGACTACGAAACCATGGTGCCGTTCCAGGCACTGCAGATGGTTGGCCATACCGTGCATGCGGTCTGCCCGGACAAGGTGACCGGGCAGACGGTACGCACCGCCATCCACGATTTCGAGGGCGACCAGACCTACAGCGAAAAGCCCGGCCACAACTTCGCCCTCAACTATGACTTCGCCAAGGTGCGTGCTGACGACTACGACGCGCTGCTGGTACCCGGTGGCCGCGCCCCCGAGTACCTGCGCCTGAACGCCGATGTCATTGCCTTGGTCAAGGCGTTCGCGGCGGCTGACAAGCCCATCGCTGCCGTTTGCCACGGTGCCCAGCTGCTGTCGGCAGCAGGAGTGCTGGAGGGACGTGAATGCAGCGCCTATCCTGCTTGTGCGCCGGAAGTGGCGCTGGCCGGTGGCAAGTACGTGGAAATCCCGGTGGACCAGGCGCACGTACAGGGCAAGCTGGTCAGCGCGCCGGCTTGGCCCGCGCATCCGGCATGGCTGGCGGCGTTTCTCAAGGTGCTGGGGACTGAAATCCGCTTGTGAGCAGCCGGAGCCCGGATGCAATCCGGGCGCATCATCGCCGGCATTCACGCATTGACTGCACCGGGCTATGGCGCGAGCAAGACGTAGGGCGGGTGCAACCCGCCAGTCCATACGTGGCGGGTTGCACCCGCCCTACCTTTCAGGAGCACGACCGATGTGCGAACTCTATGTAAAGGCCGACCCGATCCTCTACGAATCGCGCTCACGCTCATTGCGCATCCGCGGTGTGGTCACCACGTTGCGTCTGGAAAATCAGTTCTGGGACATCCTGCGCGAAATCGCCGAAGTCGATGGCATGACCACCAACCAGCTGATCGCCAAGCTGCATGACGAAGTCATGGATTTTCGCGGCGAAGTGGTCAATTTCGCCTCGTTCCTGCGCGTCAGTTGCACCCGCTACCTGGCACAGAAGGCCGGGCGTCAGGTGCCGCTGAGGGTGGTTGGGGCGAGCGGCTGAGTCACTGGTACATCCAGAAGTTCGGATGTTCCTGCGCGTTCGGGGTGTTCGGTTGCTGGCTAGGCTGGGAGGGTTGGAAGAAGCGTTTGATCAGGCTCATGCGACGTTACTCCTGTAGGGGTTGTTGAACAGGTGTGCATGATCGGAGATGCGCTTCGATTGATAAAACGGATTGTCTCTATCTTGACGATTGGGTATGGCTATACCTGATCTTTATACGTGCCGTCGCGATCACTCAAGCATGGTCGCCGGGACGCCGGGGCAGGCGCACGCTGACGCGCAGGCCGCCAAGCGGTGACTCGTCCAGGGCGATGCTGCCCTGATGCAATTCCACCACGCGGCGCACGATGGACAGCCCCAGGCCAGCGCCCTGGCCTTCGCCAACGCGGAAGAATCGCTCGAACAAGCGCTCGCGCAATTCCACCGGCACGCCTGGGCCGCTGTCGAGCACTTGTAGCACCAGCTCTTGCGGCGTGGCCTGGAGTTGCACCTGAATGCAGCCACCTGCCGGGGTGTACTGCACGGCATTGCTCACCAGATTCTGCAGCAGGATGCCCAGGCTCGGGGCATCGGCTGGTAGCTGGTAGTCGGCGGGCTCCTGGGCGTCGAGAATCAGTTCTTGCTGGCGATTGAGCGCCAGTGGCGTCAGCTCGGCCAGTTCACTGCGCAGGAAGGCCAGCAGGTCGAGGTCACTCATGTTCAGGCGCACGCCATTGGGATCCAGCCGCGCCAGGGTCAGCAGCTGCGCGACCACACGGGTCGCTCGGTCGACACCGCTACCCAGCTGTTTTAGCGCCCCTTCGCGGTCGCTTGCGTCTGGCGCTTCCAGTGCGTTCTGGGCGTGGATACGCAGCACCGCCAAGGGCGTACGCAATTCGTGGGCAGCATCGGCGATAAAGCGTTTTTCCTGTTCCAGCAGTTGGTTGACCTGCATCAGCAGGCGGTTGAGCGCGGCCGCCATCGGTTCCAGTTCATTGGGTAATGGCGGGAAGACCAGAGGCGCCAGATTATCCGGGGCGCGGCCGCGAATGGCATCGGCCATGCGCTTGAGCGGATACAAACCCCAGCCCACGGTCAGCCACAGCAGCAGACCGACGATGGGCAGGCCGATCAGCAGCGGCTGCAGGCTGCGTTTGGCAATCTTGTCGATCAGCTCGCCGCGCACGTCCTCGCGCTCTCCGGCCAGTACCCAGTGGTAATCGCGGCTGTCATGCAGCACGAACACGCGCCAGTTGTGCTCCCCGATGGTCAGGGTGTGGTAGCCGATCAGGTAGCGGGCCAATTGCGCCAGGCGCTGCTGCATCGGCTGGTCGTTGTCCGGCAATACCAGGCCGAGCTGCTTGATCATGTCGTTGAGCAGCCCCGGCGGGGCGCTGGCCGACTGGAACAGCAGCTCGCCATCGTCGTCGAGCATCTGGAAGGCCAGCTTGCCTTCGTATTCGTGGCCGAGCAGGTTGTCCGGGTTGCGCGAGCTGTGCAGCAGCAACGCTTCGTCGAGCACCGCCTGCATCTCGCGGCGCTCGTTCTCGGTGAGGTCGTGGCGTACCAGCCCCATGAGCAGGCGCGCGGTCTGCGACAGCTGGGCGTCGAATAGCTCGCGTACTTCATGCACCGAGTCGTTGTAGATCTTGTGACTGATCAGCCCGAAGCTGCCGGCAACCAGCAGCAGGAGCAGGGCGAGCAGACGGGTGCGGATGGAGCCGAAGGTTTTCAGCAACCTCATTTGTCCACCAGATAACCGACGCCGCGCACGGTGCGGATCAGCTCCGGGAAGAATTTCTTGCGCAGGTGGTGCACGTGCACTTCCAGGGCGTTGCTCTCCACTTCCTCGTCCCAGCCATAGAGCGCCTGTTGCAGTTTGTCGCGAGTCAGTACGCGACCGGGCTGGATCAGCAGCTCATGCAGCAGGAGGAACTCCTTGCGCGGCAGGTTGATGGTCTGGCCCTGGTATTCGACCACCTGGCTGGCCGGGTCGAGGCTGATACCGCGGTACTCCAGCGCCGGTTGCGGGCGCTGGAAACTGCGGCGCAGCAAGGCGCGCAGACGCGCCTTGAGTTCGGCTACGTCGAAGGGCTTGATCAGGTAGTCGTCGGCGCCGGCATCGAGGCCGGCGATGCGGTCGCTGGTGGCGTCACGGGCGGTGAGTACCAGCACCGGCACCGGGTTGGCATTGGCGCGCAGGTGCTTGAGCACCTGCAGGCCATCCATGCGCGGCAGGCCGAGGTCGAGAATGGCCAGCTCGAAGCTCTCGTGGCTCAGGGCGTGCAGCGCGCTGGCGCCATCCTGCAGCCAGTCCACGGTATAGCCTTCGGGTTTCAGCGCGGTGCGAATGCCTTCGCCCAGGGCCTGATCGTCTTCGACGAGAAGAATGCGCATGGCAACTCCTGTAGGGGGGCGTCCGAGTTACTGGAGTTTACTCTCGACTTGCCGCAAAAGCGCTGTGGCTTCTGCGCGGCGGCCCTTGTCGGCCAGTTCGCGGCCTGGGCGATCCTTGGCGGCCAGGGCTTTCTCCAGTGCGGCGCGGGATTCCTCGTAGCGTTTCTGCCGTTGCAGGTAGTCGCCGTAGAAGTAGTTGGGGTCGAGGCCTTCCGGGTTGATCGCCAGTGCCTGCTGGAGCATCTGCTCGGCCTTCTCGTCATCGCCGAAGCCGATCGGCCAGCCCGGTACTTGATAGTACAGGCTGCCGAGGCTGGTGTAGGCCGAACCGGCCAGGGCTTGCGGGTCGATGACCAGCGCCTGTTCCAGGCTGGCCTTGGCTTCCTTGACCAGGCCCAGGGCGCCGAGGCCACCCTTGGCACCGGCCTCGGTGCTGAGGATGATGCCGCGCCAGATCAGCAGCTCAACTGCCTTGGGCTCGCTGACCAGGGCCGCGTCGGCTTGCGTGACGAGCTTGGCGAAGGCCTCTTCACGCTGCTTCTCCGGCGTCTGGTAGTTGATCTCTGCCCAACGTGTCTGCAACTGATGCAACTGAGCTTGGCCGTTGTCACTGAGGGCGAAGGCGGGCAGGGCGGTGAAACCGAGGGCGGCGATGATCAGGGTGCGAAATGCGTTCACGGGAAATCTCCTCAGTGCTTGTGGCGGGCAAAGCGTTGAATGATCGGCAACTGCTTGCGCAGGGCCTGGTCGACCACGCGTGGCAGCAGGCCGTTGAGGCGCACGAACAGGCGTTCCGGCCAGCCCAGGTGACGTTCCTCCTGCTCGCGGCGGATGGTGTCGAGCAGTTCCTCGGCCACCTGCGCGGGGTCGTCCATGGCCACGCCAAGCTCATCGTTCATCGCCACCACGCTAGGGGCGTTCATCGACGTGCGGGTGGCGCGCGGTGCGAAGTAGAGGACGCGTACGTGAGTGTCGGCCAGTTCGCGGCGCAGGGCCTCGGAGAAGCCGCGCACGGCGAACTTGCTGGCACAGTAGGCGGCAAAGCCGGGGTAGCCGATGGCGCCGAAGGTGGAGCCGACGTTGATCACCAGGGCACGCCGTTGCGCGCGCAGCAATGGCAGCAGGCGTTGGGTCAGTTGCAGCGTGGCGGTGACGTTGAGGCCGATCAGCTCGGCGATCTGCTGCTCGTCCTGCTGGTCGAGCAGGCCGAAGCGGTTGACTCCGGCCGCGTTGATCAGGCAGTTCAGCCCACCGAAGTTCTGCGCCGCCGCCACCAGCGCATCGCGCCCGGCGCGGGTGCCGATATCGGCCTGGACCAGCTGAATCTGTTGCGGATAGCGCTTGAGGAGCGCTTGCAGGGGCTCCAGGCGACGGCCCACCAGCAGTAGATGGGCGCCTTCGCTGGCCAGACGATACGCCAGGGCCAGACCGATACCACCACTGGCACCGGTGAGCAGGGCACGGCAATCCGTCGGTTGCATGACCTTACTCCTCGCTCGACAGCGGCAGGCTGCGGAACATGTCGCCGTACAGGCGGTAGACGACCTTGGCGGTGTGCACCACGGCGGCCTTGTCATCGTCGTTGTCCAGTTGGTTCATCAGCTTCTTGAAGAATTCGATGTGCTCCAGGTCCAGACTGCCGTGGGAGTTGAGGTAGCTGAAGGCCTTGTTCGGCAACTGCAGCTTGTCCTGGATGATGCCGGCGGCCTGGGTGGCCAGGGCGATGCTGGTGCCTTCGAGTACATTGACCATGCCGAAGAAACTCACCGGATTGTGCCGGGCGATACGGTCGTAGACGTAGGCCACCATCAACTCGGTCGGCAACTGCGGAGTGCCATGGCGCACCGCTTCTTTATCGGCACCACAGGCGGCGATGTCATTGAGGATCCACTCCTGGTGGCCGGTTTCCTCCTCGATGTACTCGGCGATGGCCTCGCGCAGCCATTCCAGGCGTTCCGGCAGGCGTGCGCCACAGGCCATCAGCAGCGGTACGGTGTGCTTGACGTGGTGGTAGGCCTCGGTAAGGAAGGCAATGTAGCTGCGCAGGGCGACCTGGCCGGTCATGGCCTGCTGGATGATCGGTGCGCCGAGCAGGTAGTCGCGCTCGGCCTGGGTCTGGGCCAGCAGGGATTCATAGAAGCTCATGCGTGTACTCCTTCTGCCACCAGGTCATGGATGGCGCTTTGGTAATGGTTGAACAGGGCGGCGCGGCGCAGACGACCATTCGCTGTAGCCAGGTCATTGCTCGCGCTGAAAGGGGCATCGGCGCGCAACCAGTGGTGCACGCGGGCGTAGTCCGGGAGGCCGTGATTGACGGCGTCCACGGCTTCCTGCAACTGCGCATCAGGGGTATTGGCGAAGCGCGGCACCAGCACTGCGACGTTGGCTGGCAGCGCCTCGCCGTGCAGCCAGGCCTGGGCGATGGGCAACTGTTGCATCAGCTCGGACTCGACCCATTCCGGATTGACGTTGCGCCCGAAGGCGGTGATGAACTGATGTTTTTTGCGCCCGTGCAGCACCAGAAAACCGTGCTCGAAATGACCGAGATCGCCGGTGCCCAACCATTCGCCTTGCGGCGCCGGCTCACCGAGGTAGCCGAGCATGCGGGCGCCCTTGACCAACACTTCGCCGTCAGTTGCCAGGCTCACCTGCAGGTGGCCAAGCGGCTGGCCGGTGCTGCCGATGCGGCGCTGTTCGGGCGTGTTCAGGCACACCACCGAGGCACATTCGGACAGTCCGTAACCTTCGAAGATTGGCAGACTCAACGCGTCGGCGCGCTCCAGCAACTGCGCGGAAACCCGGCCACCACCGACGGCGACGAAACGCAGCGAATGCGGTACCGGCAACTTGCGCTCGCTGGCGCTGACCAGCGCCAGCAGCAGTTGTGGCAACAGGATCAGACTGTGCGGTTGAGCGGCGTGCAGCGCCTGGAGAAAGCGCGCCAGGTCGAAGCCACTGGCACCGGTCAGGCCGATCTGGGCCATGGGCATCAGTTCGATCCGGGCGCCGGCCAGCAGCGGCGCGTAGACCCCGGCGATGTTCTCCAGCAGGGTGGCCAGCGGCAGGATGCACAGGTGCCGCTGCACCTCGCGGCTGGCGCTGGCCTTGACCAGGCTGTCGGCCACCGCCAGTTGCGTGTCCAGGTCCAGGCACACGCCCTTGGGTTGACCGGTGGTGCCGGAGGTGTAGGTGATCTTGCAGGTGCCGGCGTGCAGCTCGGCCGGTTGCGCCACCATGCGTCGATGAATGTCGTTCTCGACGGTAGCGAAACCAGGAGCGCCGTTGCCGATCAGGCAGTCGATGCCGGCACTGTCGAGCACGTGACGCTGCTGATCGGCAGAGAAGAACGCCGGCACCGGTACGCAGACCAGGCCTGCGTGCAGCACAGCCAGGTCCCACAGCACCCAGTCGATACCGTTGTCCAGGGCCAGTGCCACGCGGTGGGCGCCGAGGGCCCGCAGGTGCCTGCCTCGTGCGGCGACCGCACCGAGCAGCTCGGCGTAGGTGAGGGTGCGTTCGCCTTCGGCCAGGGCGATGTGCGTACCGAACTCGCCGAGGCGGGCGAAGAAGGATTCAGCTGCAGACCACATCGGGCATGTCCTCCAGGGCATACAGCGGTTGATGACCGAGACGCGGATAGGCACCCAGCTGCAGTAGGCGCTGATGGCCGCCGTGGATGTCGCCGGCCATCACCAGCGGGCGGTTGTCGTAGTAGCTGCCCCAGTCGGCCAGCTCCTCGCCCATGCGCGCCGGATCGGCTTCGCCGAGGGCGATTGGAGTCAGGCCCAGGCGCTGGAAACTGTTGAGCAGGGTCGGGGTACCGGTGAAGGTGACCCAGCGAAAACCCAGAGCCACCAGCAGGTCGGTCAGTGCGACGATCAGCAGGCGCGCGGCGCCGGGGCTGTCGGCGGCCAGGTTGCCGACTTCCACCAGTTCGCCACGACCGGGTTCGGTATTGCCCAGGCGCGACCCGATGGCGGTCTGGATCGGTTCGTTCAGGTAGCGTTCGAGGAACAGCGGGCCGCTGTTGCCGCTGCGCACGCCGACTGCGCCGAGCAACTGCCCGATCTGGTTTTCCAGGCCGAACAGGCAGGGCATGAAGTGACGGATGCGTGCGCCGTGCTGCAGTTCGAAGCGTTGGCGGATGAACTGCTCCAGGGCAACGCGACGTGCGCTGCCAGGGGAGGCCAGGTGGAGTTCGTAACTATCGCCGCGCCCGATACGGGCAACGGGACGATCATGCTGCGCCCAGGGTAGTTCCATGCTCGGAACCTCGGTGATGAACCTGGGGGCGATTGTGTGAGGGGCTGGCTTAACGCTGTATTAAGACTTTGCAAAATGTTTCAGGCTTATGGTCTCGGCGTTGGCCATCGCAGATGAATCCGCTCACAAAGGGCTCGAACACTGGCACTTGGCCGGTTGAGTGGGTAAGTTTCGGACTGAATGGGCCATCGCTGGCAGGATCAACACCGAGCATTCAGGGAGGAAAGATGGCGTCACTCAATGCTGACCCCAAGCTGCAACCTCTGCTCACCGAACTGGCCGAGCTGATTCGCCAGGCACGGCAGCAGGCAGTGCGGGCCGTGGATACGATTCAGGTGCAAACCTGCTGGGAAGTGGGCCGGCATATCGTCGAGTTCGAGCAGGCTGGGCAGGCGCGTGCCGCCTACGGCAAGAAGCTGCTGCCGACGCTGGCCAGTGAGCTGACGGCTGAGTTCGGTAAGGGCTTCGATGCCTCTAACCTGCGCTACATGCGTCTGTTCTACCAAGCTTTTCCGATTCGTGACGCACTGCGTCACGAATTGAGCTGGACGCACTATCGCATCCTGCTCAAGCTGGACAGCGACAGTGCACGGCAGTGGTACATGAACGAGGCCGCGACGCAGAACTGGAGTACCCGTGCGTTGGCGCGGCAGATCGGTACGCTGTATTACGAGCGCCTGCTGGCCAGCCAGGATCGCGCGGCGGTCGAGCAGGAGGCGGCGAGCAAGCTGCAGGCCCTGGGCAAGAGCCCGCGTGAGTTCGTGCGCGATCCTGTGCTGCTGGAGTTCCTCGGCCTGCCCAATGCCGGCACCATGCTGGAGGGCGAGCTGGAGCAGGCGCTGATCGACCAGTTGCAGAGCTTTTTGCTGGAACTGGGCAAGGGTTTCGCCTTCGTCGGCCGGCAGCAGCGCATCAGCACCGAGAGCAAGGATTTCTATATCGACCTGGTGTTCTACAACTACCTGCTCAAGTGCTTCGTCATTTTTGACCTCAAGCGCGGCGAGCTGACCCATCAGGACATCGGCCAGATGGACATGTACGTGCGCATGTTCGATGACCTCAGGCGCGGCCCGGAAGATGGCCCGACCGTGGGCATCATACTCTGTGCGCAGAGGGATGCGTCAGTGGTGCGTTATTCGGTGCTGCAGGGCAATGAGCAACTGTTCGCCAGCAAATACAAGCTGGTGTTGCCCAGCGAAGAAGAGCTACGGGCCGAGCTGGATCGGGAGCGAGCGCGGCTGGCCGAGCAACGTGGGCTGTACTGGGTTCACTGAGCTGGGAGGGGGTTGTGCATCAGGGCACCGAGCGGCTGCCAGGCTCGGCCCCGGGCCTGAGGATATTCAGCCGACCTGCGCAACCCAGTCATTGAGGTTATAGTAGTTGCTGATGCGCGCGACCTTGCCGTTTTTGATCTCGAAGAAGGCGCCGGCCGGCAGCACATAGGTCTGGCCATTGGCCGGCGGCAGGCCCTCGTCGTTGGCCAGGTATTCGCCGTGTACCACGAACTCGGCAGCGGCGCGGTCGCCTGCAGCGTTCTGCATGACCACGATGTCATCCAGGCGCTCGCGGTAGCAACGGTTCATCTTGTTCATGAAAGCGGCGAAGGTGGCCTTGCCGACCTGACGTTCACCCTGGTTGATGTCGTGCACCACGTCGTCTGCCAACAGGTCGAGGAAGGCGGGCATGTCGCCGGCGTTGAAGGCAGCGTAGTAGGCCTGAACCAGTTCGGTGGCGGTCATGGCTAAGTTCCTTTCGTGGCGTGGTTAGTGGTTCGTTGGCCCGCATGATAAGTTCACCGTTTACCGCTGGTATAGCTGCTGGCGTCACCCTGTTGCTGGCGAGCGACTGCAATGGATATCCGACTGCTCCGGGGCGCGGAGATCGAACCCCATATCGACGACCTGGCGCGCCTGCGCATCCAGGTGTTCCGCGAGTTTCCCTACCTCTACGACGGCAACCTCGACTACGAGGCCGAATACCTGGCCACCTACGTGCGCAGTGCCGATAGCCTGTGCGTGCTGGTACGTGACGAGGGGCGTGTGGTCGGCGCGTCCACGGCACTGCCGCTGGCTGATGAAACCGAGGAATTTCAGCAGCCATTCACCGCCGCGGGCTGGAATCCGGCGCGGATTTTCTACTGCGCCGAATCGGTGGTCCTGCCGGCCTGGCGCGGGCGTGGCCTGGGCATGCGCTTCTTCGTCGAGCGCGAGGGCCATGCACGCGCGTTGGGCGGTTTCGACTGGTGCGCCTTCTGCGCCGTGCAGCGCCCCGTCGATCATCCGCGGCGGCCAGCCGACTATCAACCGCTGGACGCCTTCTGGGCGCGGCGCGGCTATCGCCACCAGCCGGCGCTGCGCACCGAGTTCCACTGGAAGGACCTGGACGAAGCCCAGGAAAGCGCCAAGGCCATGTCCTTCTGGCTGAAGGAGCTGGGTGCATGATCCGCCTCGCCGCCTGCCAGTACGCCATCGAACTGCACGAGACCTTCGACGCCTACGCCCGGCACCTGGAGACGCTGTGTCGCGAGGCGGTGGAGCAGGGCGCCCAGCTGCTGCTGTTGCCCGAATACGCCGGGCTGGTGCTCAGCGGCCAGCTCGATGCGGCCCGGCGCAGCGACCTGCACGGCTCCATCGCCGGCGTGCAGCCGCTGATCCCGGCCTGGCTGGCGCTCTGCGAGGAACTGGCGAGGCGCTGGCGCATCCATCTGCAGCCCGGTTCCATGCCGGTGCGCGACGCCGACGGCGCCTACCGCAACCGTGCCTGGCTGTTCGGACCGGACGGCTGCCTGGGACACCAGGACAAGCTGATCATGACCCGCTTCGAGCGCGAGCAGTGGAGCATTCAGGGCGGGCAGGGCCTGCGGGTATTCGACACGCCCCTGGGGCGGCTGGGCATCCTGATCTGCTACGACAATGAATTCCCCCTGCTGGCGCGCCGGCTGGCCGAAGACGGCGCCGACCTGATCCTCGCGCCCAGCTGTACCGACACCGAGGCCGGCTTCTACCGGGTGCGCATCGGCTGTCAGGCCCGCGCCCTGGAGAACCAGCTTGCCGTGCTGCACGCCTCGACCGTCGGCCTCGCGCCCTGGTCGCCGGCGCTGGACGAGAACTACGGCCGCGCCGCCCTCTACGTCCCCTCCGACTACGGCATGCCGCCCAGCGGCGTGCTCGCCGAAAGCCCGGAACTCTGCCCGGCGCAAAGCCGCTGGCTGATCGCCGACCTGGACCTGGACGAGGTCCGTCGCGTACGTGAGCAGGGGCAGGTGTTCACCCGACGGGATTGGCCGGAGCAGTTCGGAGCAGGGTAGTAAGGTCGGTTCCTCTGCGGACGCGAGGGATACGCCCGCGCAATGCTCGGCCAATTGTGGTTCATCCCCGCGTATGCGGGGAACACGGCTGCGGTGCCGTCAGACCAGCCCAGCGCCCACGGTTCATCCCCGCGTATGCGGGGGAACACGTAAACAGCCGCGCCATGCTGTTCATGTCGAGCGGTTCATCCCCGCGTATGCGGGGAACACCGGATTCGCCATCTTCAGCTCGAAGTTGGCTCCGGTTCATCCCCGCGTATGCGGGGGACACGCCGTATGTTTGTTCTGGACGTCCAGCATGCGCGGTTCATCCCCGCGTATGCGGGGAACACATATCGCAAGAAAGCCCTCGCCTCCATGGCGGCGGTTCATCCCCGCGTATGCGGGGAACACACCTGCCAGCGCCTATGGCTAAGCCAGATACCCGGTTCATCCCCGCGTATGCGGGGAACACCATCTCTATCCGAGAACTCCCCGGCAACCACGCGGTTCATCCCCGCGTATGCGGGGAACACGGAGCCAGCTGTGACAGTGCGGAGGTGTTCTCCGCGGTTCATCCCCGCGTATGCGGGGAACACCGGCAAGGGCAAGACGGAGGCGGGCTTGTTTCCGGTTCATCCCCGCGTATGCGGGGAACACTCGTTCGCCCAGGCGTCCCAGCAGGGTGAGAACGGTTCATCCCCGCGTATGCGGGGAACACGCCAGGCGGACGGTCTCCAACTGGATGACTGTCGGTTCATCCCCGCGTATGCGGGGAACACTGACCTGGACGACACCTCGCCCAGTCTCGCGTCGGTTCATCCCCGCGTATGCGGGGAACACACTGACGCCCAGGGAGACGGAGCGCCTGCAGGGCGGTTCATCCCCGCGTATGCGGGGAACACAGCGCTGTCAGCCTCGCCCGGCACTGATCGGCCGGTTCATCCCCGCGTATGCGGGGAACACGAGCGCGTGCCGCCGACACTGCAGGGTCCGGGCGGTTCATCCCCGCGTATGCGGGGAACACCGCTCACTCGGCGTCACGAAATCCGGCCGGGGCGGTTCATCCCCGCGTATGCGGGGAACACCGATCACCAAAGGTCGTCAAATGGGCACCATTCGGTTCATCCCCGCGTATGCGGGGAACACCGCGCGTGATCCGCAACAGCCCCGAGGATCGGCGGTTCATCCCCGCGTATGCGGGGAACACAGCCGGCGGATTTCGCCAAGGGCAGCATCCACCGGTTCATCCCCGCGTATGCGGGGAACACGTGAACCGCACCGAGCACGACGTATCCCGCGCCGGTTCATCCCCGCGTATGCGGGGAACACGCGCGTGCTGGAGCCGTCCGTGGGCGTGGGCAAGGTTCATCCCCGCGTATGCGGGGAACACCTGATCAGTTGGGCAGCCAGGATCAGCCGGATCGGTTCATCCCCGCGTATGCGGGGAACACCTCCCTCCCCGCTGCACTGCGCGCCCCAGGTGCGGTTCATCCCCGCGTATGCGGGGAACACGATACGCTGGATAAGGCCGGAAATTGACGGCACGGTTCATCCCCGCGTATGCGGGGAACACCCGGGTCCGGGGTGGCGTCGATGGGCCGTATGATGCGGCCGAGTACGGTTCATCCCCGCGTATGCGGGGAACACGCCCGCACTCAGCCCCACATGATCGCCCGAGGCGGTTCATCCCCGCGTATGCGGGGAACACGGCGTCGATGGGCCGTATGATGCGGCCGAGTACGGTTCATCCCCGCGTATGCGGGGAACACGCCCTGGTGAGTTGCCGCTCACCGGGGCCTTTCGGTTCATCCCCGCGTATGCGGGGAACACCCGCATAACCGCCCTTCACCTCCCCTCTCCCGGTTCATCCCCGCGTATGCGGGGAACACAACCGATGGCAGGCCGACGCGTTGTCGATCAGCGGTTCATCCCCGCGTATGCGGGGAACACTAGGTGAAGCTCTTCCCGCTGGCCGTCATCGTCGGTTCATCCCCGCGTATGCGGGGAACACCTGGCCACCCATGCCAAGGAACAGGCCGACGCCGGTTCATCCCCGCGTATGCGGGGAACACACCGAAAGCAGCTATGACCACGCCGCCCACGCCGGTTCATCCCCGCGTATGCGGGGAACACGCAACAACCAGCCGAACGAGCAGCAGCGCGGCCGGTTCATCCCCGCGTATGCGGGGAACACCACCCGGCACACTCCATCGTGTGGAAGATGCCCGGTTCATCCCCGCGTATGCGGGGAACACCCTTAGCGTAATCAATTGTTCCAGAAAGGAAAAATCGGGCGCTAAAAATCCACCGGATTTTTTCCTTGTTAAGGATCGAATTTCCCTAGGGTTGGAAGGCGATCAAGCGCAGCCGTCGAAATCGATTCGGATGCGGTGGATGGGGCGAGGGTTTGGGTTCGTAGCCGAACTGTTCGGCACCTGCCAGGCGGCTCGCAACTCCTTCGGACGGGCGCTGCCTTATCGTGCGGGATGGCCCGGCGAGCCGCTGCATTGTGGCGAAGGCGCGTACGGGGCGTCGCATGGGCCTGGTGGGCATGTCGATGGCGAACGGAGACCTACCTGCATGCGCTCGACCGCGATCCTGGCTGGCATGCTCAGCTTTGCATTGTTGTTCACCTTGGTGACCCTCCTGCTCAATACCCTGCATCGGGATCTGTCGGGGGCCGCGCTGCTCGCCTATGGGCTGATCTGGCTGGTGCCGGGCTATGTGGCGGCCCAGGTGGCCGGTGGGCGGGGCGGTCACCGGTCTGGTGGTTGGTATCGCTTCGGCGTTCGGCATCGTCACCGCCGTGGAGCTGCCCGACAACCTGCCGGTGAGCGCCGCCGAGTTGTTTGCCACCATCACCGGCGTGGCGGTTCTGTTGAGCATGCTGGGGCAGTTGCTGGTGCGGCGCCACTGAGGCGGAGCGAACCCGGAAAGGCTCGCTCCAGGAGTCGGGCATTCTCTGCAAGCCGATGGCTTACCGCATGTCCCCCGCCAGGCTGGCGGTGAGCTTCTGCCAGATCACAGGGCGGTGCCGTGCAGCGACTGGCGGCAGCGGGGCGTTACCTCGCCGCGCATTCCGGCAGACGGCCTCTCTCCATGACTATTCCAGTCTCTGCTCAGCCGTCCATGGCGCGGCACGGCATGGCGAATTTCGAGCGAGGACGGCTCGGCAGCATTAGACCCCTTTCTGTCCGCTTTGCGCCTGTTTTTCGCTTCGCTCGCCAGGCCTAATCACCCTCGAGTACGGAGCGGGGAATGTCTTCGATGAACCAGACCAAGCAGCGTGAAACGCCGCCCGCCAGGGCGTTACCGGTCAGCCTGCGCTGGCTGCGCCAGATCGATGCGGATACGGCGCAGCAGATCGTGGAGCTGATCAACAGCACCGTCGAGGACGGTGGCACCCTTGGCTACGAGCGGGTGATGACTCCCGAGCAGGGCGTCGAATTCAGCCTGTCCCTGCAGTCCCGGCTGCAGGAGGGGGGCACCCACGCCCTGCTGGGCAGCAATGGCTATGAGCCGGTCTGCTTCGTGATGCTGAGCCAGAGCGGAATGCCCAACTGCCGGCATATCGGCAATCTGAGCAAGGGTGTGGTGCATCCGCGCCACCGGGGGCACGGGGTGGTGCCGCGGGCGTTCCGGGAGATCGTCGTGATGGCCCGCACGCTGGGTATCGAGCTGCTGACCCTGGATGTCCGCGAGGGCTCGCGGGCGCATCGTCTCTGGTCGACCCTGGGCTTCGCTTCGTTCGGGGTGCTCAACGACTACGCGCGAGTCAATGGCGTCAGCCACCGTGGCCACTACATGGTGCAGCGGGTGGACGACCTGGCGGCCAGGCTGAACGCCCTCTGAAGTACCGACCGACGAACAGCGAAAGACCAACGGAGACAAGCCATGATCCTGCCGCAAAGGGAATTCCGCGATGTGCTGGAGAAAAGCCTGCATCGGCACCTGACCCTGTCGCATCCGATCTTCGAGGAGCTGCTGGCGCCCGGGGCCCGGGACATCGAACTGCTGCGCAAGGTGGCCCTGCAGGGCTACCAGTTGACCAAGCACTTTCTGACCTACGTCGAATATCTCTTCTTCTATTGCCCGCTGCCCTCCCACAAGCGCGCACTACTGATCAACTGCTACGAGGAATCGACCGGGCGCCTGTCCAGGACCGACAACCATGTGGTCCTGATGCAGAACTTCCTGCGCGCACTGGGCATCACCGACGAGCAGCGCGAGGCCGAGACGCCCTTGCCCGCCACCCGCCAGTTGATCCGATACCGCCTGGAAGCGGTGAGCGATCCCGCCCGCTACCACATCGGCGCTGCGGCGGTGATGATCGCCAGCGAGGGGCAGAACCTCGAGACGATGGCCGGTGACGCCCGCCATGTGCTGCTGGGGCGCGCCTACGGGCTGCAGGAGCGCGACCTGCTGTTCTTCTCGGTGCATCAGAAGGAGGACGTGGGCCATGTCAACGAGGGTCTGAATCTCGTCTCCGAGCTGTGCACCACGCAGCGGATGCAGGAGGAGGCGCTTGAGGCGGTCGATACCACCTGCCGGCTGTTCTACGAGATGTACGACAACATGTACCAGGTCTATTGCGGCAAGCCGAGCGCGATACCCGCCTGAAGCCCCTTCATTTCATCGTCGCGAGCCCGCCCGTCGAAGAGGAGGGGGTTATGAGCAGAGAGCTGAACGCCACGCTGGTGGCTGCGGTGCTGGCCGTGGGCTTTATGGTGATGTTCCTTTCCAGCGCCATGAAAGGGCTCTACCAGGTCTATTTCGTCGACCTGGCGACCCATTTCGGCGAGGGGCGCGCCGGCCTGGCCCTGGCCGGCGCGCTGTTCGTGCTGACCATCGGCCTGGCCTCGCCGCTGGTGGGCTGGCTGAGCGACAGCCTCGGGCCGTTGCGCACGGTGGCCCTGGGCAGCCTGTGCGGCGGCGCGGTGCTGCTCGGGGTGGCCCTGTTCGATGGCAGTCTGAGCTTCTTCGTGCTGCTCTACGGGCTGTTCGGCGCTTTCGCCCTGGCGGCGATGACCTACGTGCCCATGGGCATCCTGGTGGACCGCCTGGTCGGCGAGCGCTCCAAGGCCTTCGCCTTCGCCATCGTCACCAACGGGACCGCCATCGGTTTCATCGTGCTGTCGCCGCTGTGGATCTGGCTGGAGCAGGACGTGGCCTGGCAGCGGGTGTTCCTCTGGGTGGGGCTGCTCTTCGCGTTGCCCATGAGCCTGGCGCTGTACTGGGTCTCGCGGGCGGTTCCGCTGATGCCCGAAGCGCCTCGGGACGGGGATGCGGGCGGCTCTTTGGGGTTCCTCCTCAAGGACCCGCGCTTCTTCATCCTCGCCCTGAGCTTCGCCAGCTGCGGCGCCACCATGGCCTTCATCGACGTGCACCTGGTGCCCTACTGGCAGGGCGAGAAGGTGCCCGCCTCGATACAGGCCAGCGGCCTGAGCCTGCTGGGCGTGCTGGAGCTGGGCAGCGGCCTGCTCGCCGGCTGGCTGGCCACGCGCCACAACAAGGGCGCGCTGCTGGGCGCCTTCTACCTGCTGCGCTGCGCCGCGGTGGCGGTGCTGCTGCTCGAGCCCGGCCCGCTGTCGGTCTATCTCTTCGCAGCGCTGTTCGGCGCCAGCTACCTGGGAACCGTGGTGCTGACCTCGGCCTTCTGCTTCTCCCTGTACGGGGATCGGATCAAGGGCAAGGTGTTCGGCATCCTATTTTTGGTGCACCAGCTGGGCGCCCTGGCCGTCACCCAACTGGGCGCGCTGGATTTCGACCGCAACCAGAGCTACCAGATCACGGTCATGGCGCTGCTCGCCGCGACCCTTTCCGCCGCTGTCCTGTCCTTCTTCCTGATCCCCGCAGGGGCGGGCTATCCCAGGCTGGCGGCACGGACCGAGTGAACCGGCTACGGAGTGGTTGCCGGGCTCGGCAGCGCTCCGCTCATTGGTGAGTCAACAGACCCAGAGGAAGGCACCCATGCATGCGAAACCGGTGGACCCGCACGACTTCGACGCCAGCTCGGCCGTTCATGTCGGCCGCGACTGCGACATGACGGATGTCTTCTGCGAGCCGTTGGCGATGACCTCCGCCTACACCTTCGCGTCCGCCCGGGACGCGTGGGAGCGTTTCAGCGGGCAGAAGGAGGGGAACGTGTACACGCGATTCACCAATCCCACGGTGCGCGCCTTCGAGAGGCGCATCGCCCACCTCGAGGGCGCGGACGACGCGGTCGCCTTCGCCTCCGGCATGGGCGCCATCGCCAGCCTCTGCCACGCCCTGCTGCAGCAGGGCGACGGCATCGTCTGCAGCCGCGACGTGTTCGGCACCACGGTCAGCGCCTTCCGCCACTACATGGGACGCTTCGGCATCCGCTCCAGGTTCGCCGAGCTGACCGACCTGTCGAGCTGGGCCGAGGCCATCGACGAGCGGACACGGCTGGTGGTGCTGGAGTCGCCGTCCAACCCGACGCTGAAAGTAGGGGACATCCGCGCCATCTGCCGGCTGGCCCATGCCAGGGGCGCACTGGTGGCGGTGGACAACACCCTACTGACGCCGGTGTTCCAGCGCCCCCACCGCCTGGGCGCCGACCTGGTGATCCATTCGGCGGGCAAGTACATCGATGGTCAGGGGCGGGCCCTGGCCGGCGTGGTGACCGGTTCCCCGGAGCTGATGAAGGAGCTGCGCGGCGTGCTGCGCACCCTGGGCACTTCCTGCAGCCCGTTCAACGCCTGGCTGCTGCTCAAGAGCCTGGAAACGCTGGACGTGAGGATGCAGCGCGTGCAGGACAGCGCCCTGGCGCTGGCCGACTGGATCGGTCGCCGCGAATCGGTGCTCCAAGTGCACTACACCGGCCTGGAGAGTCATCCGCAGCGCGATCTCGCCTGCCGCCAGCAGCATGGCCATGGCGGCCTGCTGAGCTTCTGCGTGCGGGGCGGCCAGAGCGCGGCCTGGCAGTGGATCGATGCGCTGCAACTGGTGGCGCGCTGCACCAACATCGGCGACACGCGCAGCATGGCCACGCATCCTGCGACCACCACCCATTGCCGGCTGAGCGAGGCGGAACGGCACACGGCGGGGATCGCCGACGGCTTGCTGCGGCTGTCCGTCGGCCTGGAGGCCTTGGACGACCTCAAGGTGGATCTGGGCCGCGCCTTTGACGTCATCGAGCGCGGGGCGGCGTGGTGCGAGCCGGTGCGCGCCGTCGCGGAGTGCCGCTCATGAGCGCGTCGCTGCTGGTGATCAGTGCCGCCGTCGGGCTGTGCGCGATGGCCATCCAGGCCCTGGCGCTGTTCGGCCTGCGGACGACGGACAGGCCGGGGCGCGGCGGCGCCTGGCTGGGACTGCCTGTCGCGCTGGCGCTGGCACTGCTGCTGTATGTGGTGAGCCGTTCGCCGCTGGCCTCGGTGCTGCTGCATCTGCAGCTACCGCTGGCGATGTCGATGTGCGGCTGAGCGCGGGAACGAAGAAAGGACATGGGAGGGAACATGGCGGTACGGATCCGAACATCCATCAAGACACTGGCGGCGGCCTTGCTGCTGGCCCCCTGGCTGGCCTGGGCCACGCCGCCGGAGGCGGTGCCCGTGACCAAGCGCCTGGTGGCCTTCGAGACGCGGCCGCTGCCCTCGTTCGGCGATCTGCCGGCGCTGCGGGTGTCCGCGGTGCTCTCCGTGCCGGCGCGAGCGGCCGGCAAGGTGCCGGCGGTGGTCATCCTGCATGGCTCGGCCGGCATGGATTCCCGTGGCGTCCTGCACGGCGCCGACCTCAACGCACAGGGCATCGCTACCCTGGAGCTGGACATGTGGGGCGCCCGCGGCCTGGCCGGCGGAGCGGCGCAACGACCGACGCGCGTCCACGACACGCTGCCCGACCTGGCCGGCGCGCTGGCCTTTCTCGCGCAGCATCCGGACATCGATGCCGGGCGCATAGGCGCGATCGGCTTCTCCTGGGGCGGTGTGCAGGCGATGCTCGCCGCGACCGCCCCGATCCATGCCGATCTGCAGCGGGCCAGCGGGGTCCGGCTCGGAGCGCTGGCGGCCTTCTACCCGGTGTGCTGGGGTTACAACCGGGTGCCCGGCTATGACTTCAGGGAACTGGCGCCGGTGCGCCTGCTGGTGCTGACTGGCAGTGAGGATCAGTACGACGATGATCCGCAGGCCTGCCCGTCGCTGCTCGCGGCGCTTTCGCCAGCGGCGCGGGAGCGGGTGACGGTGAAGGTCTTCGCAGGGGCCCAGCACGGCTTCAACGGGCTGGAGCCGGCCCAGCAGTACGAGGACCCGTTCCTGCACCGCGGCAAGGGCGGCCTCGGGCTGTCGGCGCCGGACCCGGAGGCGCGGGCGGCTTCGCAGGCGGCGGTGGTGGCCCTCTTTCGGGAGGTCTTCGGCCGGCTCGAGGCCGTTTCGAGCGAGCGCAGCGCTACGGCCGGCGTGGCGCAGGGCGGCTGAGGCTAGCGGTTCAGCGCCGCCTTGCGGAACTGCAGCGGCGTTTCCGCCACCTCCTTGTTCCAGGCCACGCGGAAGGCGTGGGCACTGCCGAAACCACAGCGTTCGGCCACCTGTTCGACATTCATCCGGCTCTCGCGCAGCAGGCGCCTGGCCCGTTCGATGCGCTGCCTGCGCAGGAAGGTCTGCAGCGTCAGCCCGGTGTTCTCCCGGAACAGCCGCGCCAGGTGGCGGTAGCTGACGTTGAAGCGTATGGCCAGGTGCTCGAAGTTCAGCGCCGCGCTGGCATTCTCCTCCAGGTAGTCCTGGACGGCATGCACCAGGGGATGGATATGGTTGCGGGTCAGCTCCTGTATGCCCAGTTGGGGGTCCTCGCCGGCGCGCCGGCGATAGATCACCAGTTCCTGGGCGACCTGGCTGGCCACCTCACGGCCGAGGCGACGGCCGATGACATGCAGGGCCAGGTCGGCCCCGGCGGAGACCCCGGCCGAGGTGCACAGCGGGCCGTCCTCGACGAACAGGCGGTTGCTCAGCACCCGGGCCTGCGGATACAGCTCCTGGAGCAACGGCACGTAGCGATGGTGGGTGGTGCAGTCGCGCCCGTCGAGCAGGCCGGCGCGACCGAGCAGGAAGGCGCCGGTGCAGATCGAGCAGAGATCGAGGCCGCCGCTCTTGGCCATGGTTCGCTCCAGCCAGGTCGCGGCGCTGTCCAGCGCCTTGCGCTCCTGATCGGACAGCATCATCTTGTTGCCGACCACGAAGAGCACGTCGTCCTCGTCCAACCGCTCGGGCAGCGGCTCGAGCCCGGTGAGGGTCACGCCCTGGAAACTGTGTATCTCGGGCTGGGGGGCCGTGCAGCGTACCTCGACCGGCGCCAGGTCCAGCTCGGCGCAGCTGCCCAGCGCCTGCAGCGGGCCCGCGAGGTCCAGGATGTGGGTTTGGGGGAGTAGGAGAAACCAGGCGGTCCGCATCGGAGCATCCCTGTGGGCGGGGCGTATCTAGATACTCCGCTTCGACGCCCGCCGGCAATAGCCGCGTCGGGCCAATGAAAAGGCCCGGTCCTTGGACCGGGCCTTTTCTTCACGTCGTGCGCTTACTGCACTTCCACCGCCAGGCTGTCGGCGATCTTCTTCTGCCAGATCGCAGGTCCCGTGTTGTGCACCGATTCGCCGTTGGTGTCGACCGCCACGGTGACCGGCATGTCCTTCACCTCGAACTCGTAGATGGCTTCCATGCCCAGTTCCGGGAAGGCGACGGTCTTGGACGCCTTGATCGCCTGGGCGACCAGGTAGGCGGCGCCGCCCACGGCCATCAGGTACACCGCCTTGTTGTCCTTGATCGCCTCGATGGCGATGGGGCCGCGCTCGGACTTGCCGATCATGCCCAGAAGGCCGGTGGCCTCCAGGATCTGGCGAGTGAACTTGTCCATGCGGGTGGCGGTGGTGGGGCCGGCCGGGCCGACCACTTCGTCACCCACCGGGTCGACCGGGCCGACGTAGTAGATGAAGCGGCCCTTCAGGTCCACTGGCAGTTCCTCGCCCTTGTTGAGCATGTCCACCATGCGCTTGTGGGCGGCGTCGCGGCCGGTGAGCATCTTGCCGTTGAGCAGCAGGGTCTCGCCCGGCTTCCAGCTCTGCACCTCTTCCGGGGTGACGGTATCCAGATCGACGCGGCGCGCCGAGGGGCCGGCTTCCCAGACGATTTCCGGGTAGGCGTCGAGCGGCGGGGCCTCCAGCGCGGCGGGGCCGGAGCCGTCGAGGATGAAGTGCGCATGACGGGTGGCTGCGCAGTTGGGGATCATGCACACCGGCAGGGAGGCGGCGTGGGTCGGGTAGTCCATGATCTTCACGTCGAGCACGGTGGTCAGGCCGCCCAGGCCCTGGGCGCCGATGCCCAACTGGTTGACCTTCTCGAACAGCTCCAGGCGCAGTTCCTCGATGCGGTTCGCAGGTCCCCGGGCCTTCAGCTCGTGGATATCGATGGGCTCCATCAGCACTTCCTTGGCCATCACCGCGGCCTTCTCGGCGGTGCCGCCGATGCCGATGCCCAGCATGCCCGGCGGGCACCAGCCGGCGCCCATGGTCGGCACGGTCTTCAGCACCCAGTCGACGATGGAGTCGGAGGGGTTGAGCATGGCCATCTTCGACTTGTTCTCGGAGCCGCCGCCCTTGGCCGCCACGTCCACTTCCACCTTGTCGCCGGGGACGATGGAGTAGTGGATGACCGCCGGGGTGTTGTCCTTGGTGTTCTTGCGGGCACCTGCCGGGTCGGCCAGGATCGAGGCGCGCAGGACGTTTTCCGGCAGGTTGTAGGCGCGACGCACGCCCTCGTTGATCATGTCGTCGACGCTCATGGTGGCGCCGTCCCAGCGCACGTCCATGCCGACCTTGATGAACACGGTGACGATGCCGGTGTCCTGGCAGATCGGGCGGTGGCCGGTGGCACACATGCGCGAGTTGATCAGGATCTGCGCCATGGAGTCCTTGGCGGCCGGCGACTCTTCCTTCAGATAGGCCTCGTGCATCGCCTGGATGAAGTCGACGGGGTGGTAATAGGAGATGAACTGCAGGGCGTCGGCGACGCTCTGAATCAGGTCGTCCTGCTTGATCACGGTCATTGGCGCGCTCCTCTATCAGGGAACATCTACAAGGAAGCGCCGGACAACGACCCGGCGCAATGACGATTGGGACGTCTGCGCAATACCATCTCGGCGATATTTCCCGCAGCCGCCCAAAAAGGCGCGGCAGTATAGCGCACCCGCCCGCAGCGGGCACAGCAGCCGAAGGTCGATGCCTGAGGCAGTGTTCGGTTATCGATGTCCTAGGTTTTTTGTGGGCATACGGGTAGAGTACGGCAAGATGCCAGTATGGGATGGAGCCCATGAGCTCAACGACTCGCCGGGGAACGCAACGCAGCCTGCAGAGCCTCCTGCTCAAACGCTTCGCCATGGCCTTCGCTACTTACGCGATGATGGCGCTCGTCTGCTGGTTTGCTGTGTTCAATGGCCTTTTCCTCGGTTCTATCAGCACCGCTGCCTGGCTGACCCTGGGCGTGTTCGGCAGCCAATTGGTATTTCTCTGGCTGTTTCTGTCCGGCCGCAACCTGCGTTGTGACGATCCCAGCCTGACCGAAGCTCAGGTGCTGGTGGCACTGGCGTGGCAGCCGCCGTTGCTGGCGCTGTTCGACAGCGCGCGCGGCGTGATGATGGTGTTCTATGTACTGATCCTGCTGTTCGGCGTGTTCCAGCTGCCGCCGCGGGTGTTCGTGCGTTGCGCCGCGTTCGCTTTCTTCGGTTTCACTGCGATGATATTGGTCGAGGCCTACCGCATGCAGTTGGTAGACCCGAGCCTGGCCTGGCTACAGGTGTGGGTGCTGTTCATCCTGCTGGTCTGGCTATGTCTGTTCTCCAGCTACGTGCAGGCCATGCGCAAACGCATGCGCCAGCGCCGCTTCGCCCTGCAAGCGCACCAGGATACCCTGCGTGGGATGATGCGCCAGCTCGAGGACCTGGTCGCTACCGATGAGCTCACCGGCCTGTTCAATCGTCGTCACTTCCTGCGTCTGGCCACCCGCGAACTGGGGCATCTGGAGCACGGGCGGCATCACGGTCTGGCGCTGATCGACCTGGACCATTTCAAGCGAATCAACGATGCTCATGGCCATGCTGCGGGCGATCGGGTGCTGCAAACCTTCGCCGCTGTGGCCCGTGCCTGTCTGCGTGACGGCGACATCATTGCCCGCTATGGCGGTGAGGAATTCGTGCTGCTATTGCCCAATACCGATGCTGATCAGTTCACCGCCTGCTGCGAGCGCTTGCGCGAAGCCTTCGCCAAGGCCGAGCCAGTGGGCGTGAAGGTCGATAATCTGAGCCTCTCCGCCGGCATGACACTGTTGGTCGCCGGGGACGATCTCGATGAAGCGCTGCAGCGTGCCGATCAGGCGCTCTATCAGGCCAAGCGCGGCGGCCGCAATCGTTGCGACGCCAGCTGGGAGAACGCGGGTGCCTGAGCTGCGCGTCGGTGACCAGCTACTGCAAGTCGCCCAGCAAACCAACCTGCTCGATGCGTTGCTCAGCGGCGGTGTGGCTGTGCCCTACAGCTGCCGGGCCGGCAGTTGCCACGCCTGTCTGGTGCGTTGCGTGGACGGTGAGCCGCTGGATCTGCAACCCTCGGCGCTGGCTAGCGACAAGCGCGCCGAGGGCTGGCGTCTGGCCTGCCAATGTCAGGTGGTAGGTGATCTGCAGGTCGAGCCTTTCGACCCACAGCGTGATGGCCTGGCCGCGCGAGTGGTCGCCGTGGATTGGCCCAGTCCGCAGGTCTTGCGTCTGCGCCTGCAGCCGGCGCGGCCACTGCGCTATCGCCCCGGCCAGCACGTGTTGCTGTGGAGCGAAGGGGGAGTCGCTAGGCCTTATTCGCTGGCCAGCGTGCCGGGCGAAGACGACTGGCTGGAGTTTCATATCGATTGCCGCAAGCCCGGGGCGTTCTGTGACGCAGCGCGGCGCCTGCAACCGGGCGATGGGCTGCGCCTGGGTGAGTTGCGCGGCGGTGCGCTGCATTACGACGCCGATTGGCAGGCGCGTCCACTCTGGCTGCTGGCTGCCGGCACCGGGCTCGCGCCGCTGTATGGCGTCTTGCGTGAAGCGCTGCGCCAGGAACATCAGGGTGCCATTCGTCTGCTGCACGTGGCGCATGACGCGGCCGAGCACTATCTGGCCAGCGAGCTGCAGGCGCTGGCGGCGCAGCACGCCAACCTGCAGGTGGAGCTGGTGACGGCGGCGCAGTTGCCGGCTGCTTTGGCCGAACTGCGCCTTGTTTCCCGGCAGACCCTCGCCTTACTCTGCGGCCATCCTTCCACGGTCGACAGCTTCGCTCGGCGCCTGTACATGGCCGGGCTGCCGCGCAGCCAGATGCTGGCCGACGTCTTTCTCACCCGCGCGTAGGCTGTGCCGGTCAGGCTCGATGACGGTGCATGCGACGCACCCAGTGGAGCCCAGGCATGAGCGAACACCTGCATATCCAACGCGACAGCGGTCTGCTGACCCTGCGCATGCATCGCCCGGACAAGAAAAATGCGCTGACCCGGGCCATGTATGCCGCTATGGCCGAGGTGTTGGACGAAGCCGAGCACGATACGAGTGTACGCGTGGTGCTGCTGACCGGTGGCGAGGACTGCTTCACCAGCGGCAACGATGTCGCCGACTTCATTCAGGCGCCGCCGACCGGGCTGAACAGCGAAGTGTTCCGGTTCATGCGGGCGCTGTTCGACTTCAGTAAGCCGGTAGTCGCGGCTGTGGCCGGCCCGGCGGTGGGCATCGGCACGACCTTGCTGCTGCATTGCGATCTGGTCTACGTCAGCCGTGATGCGCAGTTGAAAATGCCCTTCGTTAATCTTGGTCTGTGCCCCGAATATGGCTCCAGCCTGATTCTGCCGTGCTTGCTCGGGCACGCGCGCGCCGCCGAGTTGCTGTTGCTGGGGCAGGCGTTCACGGGCGAGCAGGCCGCAGCCTGGGGCATCGCCAACCAGGCACTGGACGGCGGTGCGGCGACGTTGAGCAAGGCGCGTGAGATGGCGCAGCGTTTTCTCGAGCTGGCGCCATCGGCGGTTGTCGACAGCAAGCGCCTGATGCGCGCGCCGGGGCGCGAGGAGTTGCGCAAGGTGATCGAGGAGGAGGGCGCGCTGTTCGGCCAACGCCTGCGTTCGCCCGAGGCCATCGAGGCGTTGACCGCATTCATGCAGCGCAGAAAGCCGGATTTCTCGCGCTTCGCCTAGGCTGCGCCCGCCTCAGAAAACACAAGGCCGCTCATCGAGCGGCCTTGTGCGTTCATAGGTGGCTTACACCATTTGATCGCCGACGTGGAGGATCTTCATGGTGTTGGTACCGCCGGTGCCGTGGTAGCTGTCGCCCTTGGTCAGGATGACCCAGTCACCCGGCTCGACCACGCCGCGCTTGAGCAACTCGTCCACCGCCGCCTGGCTGACCTTGTTCGCCGGCAGCGAGGCCGGGTCGAACGGCACGGTGTAGACGCCGCGGAACAGCGCCACGCGGGCCTGGGCTTCGCGGTGCGGGGTGAAGGCGAAGATCGGGATCGACGAGCGGATGCGCGACATGATCAGCGGGCTGTAGCCACTCTCGGTCAGGCTGATGATGGCCTTGACGCCCGGGAAGTGGTTGGCGGTGTACATGGTGGCCAGGGCGATGCTTTCGTCGCAGCGCTCGAAGGTGCGGCCCAGACGGTGGCTGGACTGCTTGCTGGTCGGGTGCTTCTCGGCGCCCAGGCACACGCGGGCCATGGCCTGCACGGCTTCGACCGGGTATTCACCGGCGGCGCTTTCGGCCGAGAGCATCACCGCATCGGTGTAGTCCAGCGCGGCGTTGGCCACGTCGGAGACTTCGGCGCGGGTCGGCATCGGGCTGTGGATCATCGATTCCATCATCTGCGTGGCGGTGATCACCGCTTTGTTCAGGCGACGGGCGTGGGCGATGATCTTCTTCTGGATGCCGACCAGCTCGGCGTCGCCGATTTCCACGGCCAGGTCGCCACGGGCGACCATTACTGCGTCACTGGCGCGAATCAGGCCGTCGAGGGCTTCGTCATCGGCCACAGCTTCGGCGCGTTCGATCTTGGCCACCAGCCAGGCGGTGCCGCCGGCTTCGGTGAGCAGGCGACGGGCGTAGTCCATGTCGGCGGCATCGCGCGGGAAGGACACGGCCAGGTAGTCCAGATCCATCTCGGCGGCGACCTTGATGTCGGCCTTGTCCTTGTCGGTCAGCGCTGGGGCGGTCAGGCCGCCGCCGCGGCGGTTGATGCCCTTGTTGTCCGACAGCGGGCCGCCAATGATCACGCGGCAGTGCAGCTCGTCGGCGCCCTTGAGCTCGACGCGCATGACCACGCGGCCGTCGTCGAGCAGCAGTTCGTCACCGACATCGCAGTCCTGAATCAGCGCCGGGTAGTCGATACCGACCACTTCCTGGGTGCCGGCGGTGCGCGAGTGGCTGGAGGAGAGACGGAACAGGTCGCCTTCCTTGAGCTCGATGCGCTTGTTCTCGAACTTGGCGATACGGATCTTCGGGCCTTGCAGGTCGCCGAGCAGGGCGACATGGCGGCCGTGCTTGGCAGCCAGTTCGCGGACCAGGGCAGCGCGGGCCTTGTGGTCGTCCGGTGTGCCGTGGGAGAAGTTCAGGCGGGCCACGTCGAGACCGGCGAGGATCAGTTGCTCCAGCACTTCCGGCGAGCTGCTGGCCGGGCCCAGGGTGGCGACGATTTTGGTGCGGCGAAAGGTCATGCACGAACTCCCTAGTGAACTATGCCAGGGAGGCTACTACGCCATTCAGCTGTAGTCATTGTTCCTGTGCACTACCCTTTGCCGTCCGGTTTGATCACCAGCAGATCGCACTCGATACGTTCCAGCACGCGCTCCGCGGTGTGGCCGATCAGCAGGCTGTCCAGATGGCCGCGGGCGATGGCGCCCATCACCAGCAGGCCTATATTGTGCTCACGCACGAAACGCGGGATGACTTCCTCGGCAAAACCGTCCAACAGGTGGGCCTGTGCTCTATCGATGGCGTGCTGGGCGATCAGCTTGTCGAAGGCTTCGCGGTGCTCGCGGCTGCACTGGGTCACGTAGTCTTCATATTCCTGCGCTACCTCGGCGTCGAACAGCAGCGACCGCGGCAGAGGCGCCTGTGCATGCAGGTATTGGGCCTGTAAGCCGAGCTCGGCCTGCAGGGTCTGGCTGGCATCAATCAACTGATGATCGAGGGCGGCAGGTTTGTCCGCGCTGTGCAGCGGGTCGAGCGCAGCGCACAGGCTCTGACCATGGGGCTCGGCGTCGTGTACCAGCCACAGCGGCACCGGGCTGCGGCGAATCAGCTGCCAACTGGTATCACTGAACAACAGGCGGCGCAGCGCACTGCTGGGATGAGTCGACTTGAACAGGATGTCCGGTTGCAACACCGCGACGCGGGCGAGGATTTCTTCATGACGACGTTTGCCCCAGCGCACGTCCACTGCGATCTTGAATCCTTCATCGCTCAGGTGAGCGACGCTGGCACGCAGGGCCTCGTGGCTCTGTCGCAGGATGGTTTCACGGGCGCGGTTGAGCAGATGGCTGTCCAGCAGGCCGCTTTCCAGGCTTGGGTGGTATTCGATCTGCAACAGGTGCAATTCGGCGCCGGTCTTGCGTGCCACATCGGCTGCGCGTTGCAGGGCGGGTTGTTGCTGGTGTTCGGCGTCGATGACGACCAACAGTCGTTGCAGTTTCATGGCAGCGTCCTCGCCTGGAGTCTGTACCTACATTACACACCCTGTTGCGCTGAACGGCATTGATATGGGTCAGCGCAGAAGGGGATTTAGCGCTGGTTCGAGAGGACGAGCGGTCGTGGCGCTGGCGTTGATAAAATGAGAGGCAGTGGCGTCATGCCAAGGCGCCGCCAGAAAAACCGTCGTCGGCTTGCCGCTGTTCAGTTTTTGCCTGGGCTGTCGATACACTGCTCATTGGAGGAATTGCCCATGCGTAACCTGATCATTCTGGCCGTGGCCCTGGTTGCTGCGGGTTGCACCCGTGTCTCGCTCGACCATCATCTGAACAACGCCTATCGCGCCTACAACGAAGGCGATTGCGCCCGTGTCGCGCTGGAGCTGTCGCAGGCCGAGCGCAAGAGCCGCTCACGCAATTACCTGCAGCCGGAGATTTCCCTGCTGCGCGGTCAATGCCTGGAGCGCGAGAGCCTGTTCGTCGATGCGGCGCAGACCTACCAGTTCATCATCACGCGCTATCCGGCCAGCGAGTACGCCTACCGCGCCCGCGCGCGCCTGCAGACGCTGGAGCAGTTGGGGCATCACAGCCCGGCGCCGGCGGCCAAGGTCAGTCCAGCCACACTCTGAGCCTTCGGTCGTCCGACGTTCCTCGGCGACGCGGTGCGGTATAAGCTGGCGTATGTCTCTCATGGAGGATGAACATGCGCCACTTGCTGTTGATCGCTGCACTGTTGCCCACTCTGGCCACGGCGGAAATCTATCGCTGGACGGACGAGCAGGGGCGGGTGCATTTCGGCCAAAGACCCGTTGCCGGGGCTGAACCCGTGCAGGTGAAGCCACAGGTGGTCGAACGCGACGAGCATACGCGTGAGCGCGAGGCGCGCAGCCAACGCTTCTACGAGGCGCGCCGAGAAGAGCAGCAGCAGGCCACCGCCGCAGCGGCATCGCAGCGTGAAGCGCGTGCCAGCGAATGTCGCGAGTTGCGCACACGCCTGGCACAGATGCCGGAGGGCTTTCGTTACTATCGCGAAGGCGCCAGCGCCGAGCGCATCTACTACAGTGATGAAGAAACCGACACCGCTCGTCGCCAGCTACGCGAGCGGATAGCCCAGCGCTGTGCTTGAGGGTGGTTTAGCAGGCTGTTGAAAAACTATCTGCGTTGCCACTGCTGCGTTAAAAACAGGCTCAAAATGCTCATTTACAGCTCGTAAACTCCGCTTTTTCGCCTATTTTTGCCTTGCATTGGCTGCCTCGCCTACGTTTTTCAACGGCCTGTTAGTGGCCAGAGTGGGGCCATACTCGAATCCTTTTGTAGCGATATGCCATCATGCGTAGCCAGCGCCGAATCGAACGCCACCAGTTGCCCTACTACCTGAAGGTGTTCAACCGCATCACCGACAAGCCGATGGGCTTCATCGGCAATGTCTCGCTCGACGGTCTGATGCTCATCAGCCAGTTGCCGATGCTGGTGGGGGCGCGTTTCGACATGCGTCTGAAGATTCCGGGCCAGCCAGGCATGCACTTCATCGATTTTTCTGCCAACTGCCAGTGGTGCCGTGAAGACCTCACGCCCGGTGTCTACGATTCCGGCTTCGCGCTGGTGGCGCCGCCTGCCGATTACGTCGAGATGATCGACGCCTTGCGTTACTACTTCAGTTTTCACGGCCTGCCGGCTTCGGCCTGACCTTCCCTGCGATTCAATGCACCGCCGGCGTGCGTGCCAGCTTGCGCAGGCGCTCACTCAGCTTCAGGCGCAAGCCGTCTTCGTCGCAGAATAACAGTGCGTGCTCCAGGTCGTAGCGCTCGCCTTGCGGGCAGTCGAGTTGCCGATATACGTCGGCGCGGGCCAGATGGTCGGCCAGCGTCGCTGGGCCAAGCAGCAGGACGCGCTCGGCGTCCTTGAGTGCCGCATCCGGGGCATCGTGCTGCATGTGCAGCATGCGCAGATTACGTGACAGGCGCCGCAGCATGGCCTGGGCGTCGGCCGTTTGCAGATGTTCGGCACTGAGTTCGGCGCCCGGGCCCAGCTGGCGATAGAGCTGATCACGGCAATCGCGCGTATACAGGCGGCGCCCGCCGCAGGGGTCGAGCAGGTGGTCGGCGCCGGGGACGCGCAGCATGAAATGGCCGGGGAAGTTCACACCCTGCAAAGGAATCTCCAGGCGTCGCGCCAACTCCAGGGCGATCAGCGCCAGCGCCAGCGGCTGGCCACGTCGGCGGCGCAGCACTTCATGCAGCAGGGCATGGCGTGGGCGGGAGAGGCCTGCGTCGTCCTCCTGAAAATCCAGTTCGGCCAGCCGGCGTAGCAGCGGCTGGGCCAGTTCGCGAGCCGGCAGGACGGGTAATCCGGCGCTGACCTGCAACTGCAAACCGTGCAGATCATTCAGCACCTGCGCGGGCTGAAGCTCGGGATCATGTTCGGCGGCGACCCACAGTGCCGCCTCGAACAGAGCGGGAGGATCGCGTTGCAGGCACTGCAGGCAGGCTTGGCGTGGGCTCATCGCATTCTCCACAGACTTGTGCTGTTTTTAGCCGCTGGCAGGATCGTCGTCCAGTGGGCCTCTCCTATACTGAGGCGTGACATCCGACCCGGAGCGCAGCCATGTTCAGCATGATGCAAGCCGCCCAGCTCGAAGCTCTGCACCTGGCCGAGGATCCGGCCAGCGGCCTCAGGGCCGTTATCGCCATTCACAATACCCGCTTCGGACCAGCGCTCGGCGGTTGCCGCTACCTGGCCTATGCCGATGAACAGAGTGCCATTGCCGATGCCATTCGCCTGGCTCAGGGCATGAGCTACAAGGCGGTGCTGGCCGGTATCGATCACGGTGGCGGCAAGGCGGTGATCATCCGGCCTGCGCATGTACCCAGCCGTGCCGCTTTGTTCGAAGCTTTCGGACGCTTTATCGAAACCCTCAATGGACGCTACATCACCGCTATCGACAGCGGCACCTCCAGTGCCGACATGGACTGCATCGCCCAGTACACCAATCATGTCACCAGCACGACCCGGGAAGGTGACCCGTCGCCGCACACGGCGCTGGGGGTATTCGCGGGTATCCGTGCCACGGCGCAGGCGCGCCTGGGTAGCGATGATCTGGAAGGGCTGCGGGTGGCCATACAGGGGCTGGGCAATGTCGGCTTCGCCCTGGCCGAAGCGCTGCATGCTGCCGGGGCCGAACTGCTGGTCAGCGATCTTGATGCCGGGCGTGTGCAACTGGCTGTCGAGCAACTGGGAGCACATCCGGTTGCCTGCGATGCACTGCTCAGCACGCCATGCGACATCCTCGCGCCTTGCGTTATGGGTGGCGTGCTGAATGCACAGACAGTCGCTCATCTGCGCTGCGCAGCGGTGGCAGGGGCTGCCAACAATCAGTTGGCCAGCCCCGAAGTGGCTGACCAGCTGGAAGCTCGCGGGATTCTCTACGCACCGGATTACGTGCTCAATGCCGGAGGGCTGATCTACGTGGCACTGCGTCATCGTGGTGAGGCGCTGGCGGCGATCACGGCGCACCTGGCGCAAATCAGTCAGCGGCTCATGGAAATCTACGCCCACGCCCAGGCTGAAAAACGCTCCCCGGCGCGCGTTGCCGACTACCTCGCCGAGCGCCTGCTGTACGACGCGTAGTCGCTAGCCGAGGTTTGCGCGGTCAATGAGCGTCGAATTCGCCCTGATAGCACACCGGCGAACTCGGCGAATCATGGCGCAGTAGTTCCTCTTCGAGAAAATCGGCCAGCACGCGCGCGTTGTTGTGCGTGTCGTCGCGCGCGGCGTAGAGCAGCGTCACTGTGCCTTTCGTTGCCCAGTGCAAAAGGCGCTGCCAGTGCTCGGGATGGGCGCATAGTTCTCGACGGTAGGCCGTGCGGAACTCGTCGAAGACCTCGGCGCGATGGGCATAGGACTTGCGCAGTTCAGTGGAGGGCGCGACATCGGGTAGCCATTCATCGAGCGCCAGGGCATCTTTGGAGATGCCGCGAGGCCACAGGCGGTCGACTAGAGCGCGTATACCGTCGCTGGTCTCGGCCTCGAGATAAACCCGCTTGCACTGGATCATGGGCCTGCCTCCATCGCCTGCGGCAATGCCGCACTTGGCGCCGCCCGCGGGCTCGATTAGCGTGGTGAAAGGAGGATTCACCATGGACTATTTCATCATTTTCGTCACCACGGCCGCCGGCCTGTACTTTCACTGGTGGCTGTTTCGCCGTATTCGTCAGTGGACCGATCGTGACCTGGCGCTGTCTTTCGCCGAAGGTAACGAGCACAAGCGTCAGTACATGCTGGAACAGTTGGCCCGTGCCCGGCGTGAGGGGGTAAAGCGGCGAGACTTGCCGGTCTGGCTGGAGCAGGCCGCAGCGCAGTATCCCGTCAGTCACGCATAGGTCGAGGCCCCGTTGGCGGAACGGGGCCGCGGTTCCTGGTCATTCGCTGGCGGTGTCGATTTCCAGTTCGTCGAGCGCGTCCGGCTGGCTCTTGAACGCCTTGGCAAAGACGTCGCGATTCTTGGCCATGAAGATACCCAACTCCTCGCCCTGTTCCTCGCTCAAGGACGGCACCGCCTTGTGCAGAACCTCGCTCAGGCGCTCGGCCAGTTCCAGCATCTTGTCGTAACGGTCGGCTTCGGCCTTATCCATGAACAAGCGCTCCGGATCGCGACTGCTGCGATACACCACTTCGACGGCCATTCATCACCTCATCTGCCTTCATGCGTGTCTGTTGGTAACTGTTTATTTATACAGTGATTCAAGCATAAAGAACTCGCTACCGTTTTGCCAGCAGCGAGTGTCGAGAATTCAGCGGTCGCTACGGATCGGGCTGAACTCGACGGGTACCCAGGCGTAGCCTTGGGCTTCCTTGCGTACGTGGCCCAGGCCGGGGAAGGGCAGGTGCGCACCAGCGACCCACAGCTTGTCTGTGGCCGCTTCGGCCAGGATGCGTTGGCGGGATTGCCTGGCCTGGTCGCTGTCGACATCGAACTCGATGACCACTTCAGGCTTGGCGAACTGCACGGCGTGGTTATGCAGAATGTCGCCCCATACCAGCAGGCTCTGTCCACCCGATTTGAACAGGTAAGAGGTATGTCCGGGCGTGTGTCCTGGGCTCGCTACCAGGCTGACGCCAGGCAACAATTCGCCTTCTGTCTTGTAGGGCTTGAGCTTGTTCATCTTGGCATAGGGTGCGACTGCCTGTTGCGCCATCTTGAACATGCCCTGCATGCCTTCGGGGGCCTTGGCCATGGTCGCCTCGTCTAGCCAGAATTCAGCTTCCGCCTGCGGCACCTCCACGGTCGCGTTGGGGTAGGCCGGGCTGCCGTCGGCGTTGACCAGGCCGCAGGCATGGTCCGGGTGCAGGTGGGTGAGCAGCACGGTATCCACCTGCTCCGGCTGGTAGCCGGATGCCTTGAGGTTGGTCTGCACCACGCCGAGAGTCGGGCCGAAGCACTGGGCGGCGCCGGTATCGATCAGCACCAGGTTGTCGCCGGTGTTGATCAGGTAGGCGTTGACTGCAGTCTGCACGCCTTTCTCGGACGCCACGAACATGCGTGCCAGCAGCGATTGCAGGTCCTTGTCATCGATGCCCTTGAGCAGGCTGGCAGGCAGGTCGACGTAGCCGTCATACAGAGCGGTGACTTCGAAGTCACCGAGTGCCATACGGTAGTAGCCCGGTACCTGGGTCTTCTGTTGTGCCGGTGCGGCCGCCTGCAGCGGCAGGCTGACCAGGGCGATCATGGCGGACGACAATGCGGTGCTCAGCGAGAAAAGACGCATGGGGGATCCTTCATTGAGAGTGGCGATGCCGTAGTGTGCGACGCGTCGGGGTATCTTGGCGAGCCTGTGCTGTCAGTCTCAGCCTCGTCGCGGTCGGCTGGAGCGTGCCAAATCGTCACATCGCAGCGGCATCCTCGGGCTGGTCTTTTTTCTGCATGATTGTTTCTTGCGAATACCCGAGGTGGGGATTCGGGGTGGTTTGTCAGGTCTCGTGGGGAGTTGAAGGATGAATTGGGCTGAGCGCTTGCGCGAAAACATGCACGGTCTGGCGGAGTCGCTGGGCAATCTGCTGATGGAGGCCTTTCATTACCTGGCCTTGTTCGCCATTGGGGCTATCACGGCCTGGGCGGGAGTGATGGCCTTCATCGGCATGCTGGAGAAGGGCCACATCACGGTCGATGATATTCTGCTGCTGTTCATCTACCTGGAATTGGCGGCGATGGTGGGGATCTATTTCAAGACCAACCACATGCCGATCCGCTTCATGATCTACGTGGCGATCACGGCGCTGACCCGTTTGCTGATCTCCGACATTTCCCACACGCACAAGCCGACCTGGGGCGTGGTGATGGTTTCCGGGGCGATCCTGCTGCTGGCTTTGGCGATTCTGGTGGTGCGCTACGCCTCGTCGCGCTTTCCGGCCGTGGCCGGCCCGCACCCCCGCAGCAAGGCGCGCAACCGTGAGGATGCCGAGGCCGAGCGCGACGATACCTCGGATTGAGTCACCGTTGCGCTGTCAGTCGAGCGGCGCGAACAGCGCCGCCAGATCGTCCTCGTTCAGTTGCCACTGGCCCTGGCTGCCGCCGTCGAGTACGCCCCTGGCCAGGTTGGCCTTGGTTTGCTGCAGTTGCTGGATCTTCTCTTCGACGCTGCCACGGGTGATCAGTTTGTAGACGAATACCGGCTTGTCCTGGCCGATGCGGTAGGCGCGGTCGCTGGCCTGGGCCTCGGCGGCCGGGTTCCACCAGGGATCGAAGTGAATCACGGTATCGGCGGCGGTCAGGTTGAGGCCGCTGCCGCCGGCCTTGAGGCTGATCAGGAACACCGGAAACTCTCCCGCCTGGAAGCGTTGTACCGGTGTGCGTCGGTCCTGGGTGCTGCCGGTCAGTTTCGCGTAGGCAATCTTGCGCGTCTGCAATTCCGCCTCGATCAGGGCCAGCATCGAGGTGAACTGGGAGAACAGCAGCACGCGGCGGCCTTCGTCGACCAGCTCCTGGAGCATGTCCAGCAGGGCGCTGAGTTTGCCCGAATCACTGGCGCTCAACTCGCCGTTGTCGTCACCCAGCAGACGCAGGTCGCAGCAGCTTTGGCGTAGGCGCAGCAGGGCTTCGAGGATGACGATATGGCTGCGTGCCAGACCCTGGCGGGTGATTTCCTCGCGCACCTTCTTGTCCATGGCCAGGCGCAGGGTTTCGTAGCGGTCACGCTGCAGCTGGGTCAGCTCGACCCAGTGGGTGATCTCGGTCTTCGGCGGCAGTTCGCTGGCCACCTGCTCCTTGTTGCGGCGCAGCAGGAAGGGGCGAATGCGCCCGTTCAGGTGATTGAGGCGCTGGGCGTCGCCGCGTTTCTCGATGGGCGTGCGGTAGTCACGGGTGAAGGCTTTGGCATCCCCCAGCCAGCCGGGCATGAGGAAATGGAACAGTGACCACAGCTCGCCCAGGTGGTTTTCCAGTGGCGTGCCGGTCAGGCACAGGCGCAGCTCGGCCTGTATCTGAGCCGCTGCGGTGGCCGCCTTGCTGCGCGGGTTCTTGATGTTCTGCGCTTCGTCGAGGATCAGCAGGCGGTAGCGGTGTTGATTCAGCGCCTTGAGGTCGCGTGGCAGCAGGGCGTAGGTGGTGAGGATCAGATCGTGCTCGGTGATCTCTTCGAACAGCGCCTTGCGCTTGCTGCCATGCAGTGCCAATACGCGCAACTGCGGGGTGAAGCGCGCCGCTTCGTCCTGCCAGTTGGGAATCAGGCTGGTGGGCATGACGATCAGCGCGGGCTTGTCGAGACGACCCGCCTGTTTCTCGCAGAGGATATGCGCCAGGGTCTGCAGGGTCTTGCCCAGGCCCATGTCGTCGGCCAGCACGCCACCGACGCGCAGTTCGGCCAGGGTTTGCATCCAGTTCAGGCCCTGCAGCTGATAGCTGCGCAGTTCGGCCTGCAAGCCCGCGGGTGGTGAGACTTCACGCACTGCCAGACTTTGCAGGCGTTGGGCGAAACCGCGCAGTTCATCGCCGCCTTGCCAGCTGAGTTCAGGACCCTGCGCCAGTTCGGCCAGGCGCGCGGCGTCGGCGCGACCCAGGCGCAGCGGCAGATGGTCGTCGCCAGGGTCGCGGAAATACAGCTCGCCGAGCGTGGCCAGCAGCGGCTTCAGGCGGGCGAAGGGCAGGGCGATGCGTTTGCCGCCCTGCGGCAGGCTGACCAGCAGGCGGTCTTCGTCGGCGCGCTGGGCCAGCGCCTCGGGCGCCAGCAGCCAGGGCGTGCGGCGAATGGCCTGGAGCAGGATCGGCAGCAGACTCAGGCGCTGGCCTTCAACTTCGATGCCCAGCTCCAGATCGAACCAGTTCTGCTGCGGGTCTTCCTCGACCTCGGCGTACCAGTCGTCGACCTCGGCGAGGTTGTACTGGAAGTCCGGGCGCATGTGGATTTGCCAGCCTTCGGCGCGCAGCTGCGGCAGTTGCTGCTGGACGAAATCCAGCCAGTCGCGCTCGCGCTCCAGTTCGAACGGCTCGCCGGCTTCGGCCGGCAGCGCTTCGCTCTGGCGCAACGCCACCTGCAGGCCGAGGCCTTCCAGGCGCTTGCGTAGGGCGGCTTCGGCAGCGCCGTCGCGGATCAGGCGCAGGTTGCTGTGTTCGTCCAGGCGCTTGACCAGGTCCTTGGGCGGTTTGCCGAAGACCTTGTGCCCGGCGTAGTCGAAGGCCAGCGCCGCACGGTGCTGGGTTTGCTCCTGCATGCGCCCCTTGCGTGCGTCGAAATGTACACGCACCTGGCTGCCCAGGCTGAGGATGGCGGTGGGCGCGATGCCTTCCAGGCGCGTTTCCGCCAGCTCCTTGTCCGCCACGATGATGTCGGAGAGGTCACTGCCGGCGCGTTGCTGGGCCTCAAGGGTGAGCAGCGCGGCGACCACGTGCTTGCAGTTGAAACCGACCGGGCAGTTGCAGTGGCCGGTCACGCTCCATTTGCGTCCATAGGGATGCAGGGTGATGCGCTGCTGATAGGTCTGCCCAGCCGAGCCACGGCAATTGGCGAGCAGGCTGCTGTCTTTGAGGCTGAGCAGCTTGCTGCGCTTTTCCTCGGCGTAGCCGTGGCCGCGACGCAGGTCACCGGCACCGAACTCCGAGCGCCAGTCTTCCTGGCGTAGCTGGTGGATATCCAGGGGCATCAACGAAGCCCCGTGGCAACAATGGATGGGCGCATGACTGGGCCGTGGCAATGCAAAGCCGCAGATTTTCGCATAGCCGCGTGGCGATTAGCAGGCGTTGTCAGCAGATTGCCGACAGCAGGCGTTCGCCCGGCTCCTGCCAGTCGAGAGTACAGAGCTGGCGGAAGCGCGCGGACTGCTCGGTATCCTCGAGAAAGGTCGCTTCTGCCAGTTGCAGGCTGCGTGGTTCGCGGTCGAGCAGGGCCACCGCACCGAGGGCGAACTGTTCCTGCTCGATGTAAAGGTGGGCGAGTTGAATCTCGCCGTTGATGACCCAGGCCGACTGGTGTTCGGCCGGCAGGATGCACAGTTTGTCCGGTGCGCCCTTGTTGCCCGGCTGCTCGCGGCGAAAGGTGCCGGTGCCGCCGGCCAGGTAGCAGGACAGCGTGTGATGACTGGGCGCCAGGTAGTCGCGCGCATCATGGGCATTGCTCTAGCAGGCTGTTGAAAAACTATCTGCGTTGCCACTGCTGCGTTAAAAACAGGCTCGTGCGCGAGTCCGATCAAAATGCTCATTTACAGCTCGTAAAGTCGAGCGCGACTCCGACCGTTTTTCGCCTGTTTTTGTGGGGCCGCCATCGGTATTGCATTGGCTGCCTCGCCTACGTTTTTCAACGGCCTGCTAGCGCGCCAAGGCCATGCCATTACCCAGCTCGGCCAAGGCGTGCAGGCACGCGTTGGGCGAGCGACTCATGCTCTGGAATACCTGCTGACGTTCGAATTACGCCATCACCTTCTCCCTGATGCGGCCATGCTACGCCTGCTGGCAGGCAAAACCAGTGATGCCCCATAAAAGCGCAATTTTGCGCAAGGCGGGCGTCGTAATACCTGGCACGCCGTTGAGTGGCAGCGGTTTTTTTGCATGGAGCCAAGGCGCGGTGCAAGGACTCGGAGTATCGTGGCGACCATTCAGACAATGACCTGTATCCAGGATGCCGCACCCGATGAAATACCTGCGCCAGTTCGCTCTCGTTTCTGCCCTGTTCGCGCCCAACTTGCTGGTCGCTGCGCCATCGATGGATGACAAATCGGCTTTCATCGCCGACCTGGTCGAACGCATGACCCTGGAGGAAAAGGTCGGCCAGCTGCGCCTGATCAGCATCGGTGGCGACATGCCGCGCGAACGCATTCGCGAGGAAATGACAGCGGGGCGCATCGGCGCCACCTTCAATTCGGTGGTGCGCCCGGAGAACCGTCCGATGCAGGAGGCTGCCTTGCGCAGCCGCCTGGGCATCCCGGTGTTCTTCGCTTACGACATCATCCATGGTCATCGCACCACCTTCCCCATCGGGCTGGGCTTGGCCTCGAGCTGGGACATTGCCGCCATCGAGAACAGTGCCCGGGTCGCGGCTTTCGAGGCCAGTGCCGATGGTCTGGACATGACCTTCGCGCCGACGGTGGACATTTCCCGCGATCCGCGCTGGGGGCGCACGTCCGAAGGCTTCGGTGAAGACCCCTACCTGGTGTCGCGCATCGCCGCAGCCATGGTGCGCGGTTACCAGGGCGCTGACCCCAGCGATCCGCAGCGCATCATGGCCAGCGTCAAGCACTTCGCTCTGTACGGTGCGGTGGAAGGAGGGCGCGACTACAACGTGGTCGACATGAGCCCGATGCGCATGTACCAGGATTACCTGCCGCCCTATCGCGCTGCCATCGATGCCGGCGCCGGCGGGGTGATGGTCGCGCTCAACGCAATCAACGGCGTGCCGGCCTCGGCCAATACCTGGCTGCTGCGTGATCTGCTGCGCCGCGACTGGGGCTTCAAGGGCGTGGCGCTCAGTGACCACGGTGCGATCACCGAACTGCTACGCCATGGTGTGGCCGCCGATGGCCGTGAGGCTGCGAAACTGGCCGTCACGGCAGGTGTCGGCATGAGCATGGCTGACACGCTCTACGATCAGCAGCTGCCTGCTTTGGTGCGCAGCGGCGCGGTGCCGCAGAGCGTGCTGGATGAAGCCGTCAACCATGTACTGAACACCAAGTACGACCTTGGCCTGTTCCACGATCCGTTCCGCCGCATCGGCCGCGCCGAAGACGACCCGGCCGACGTCAATGCCGAAAGCCGCCTGCACCGCGCCGATGCGCGGGCCATGGCACGCGACTCCCTGGTGCTGCTGGAAAACCATGACGACACCCTGCCGCTGAGCAAGAAGGCCACTGTCGCCTTGATCGGCCCGCTCGCCGATTCGCCCGTGGACATGCTCGGCAGTTGGTCGGCGGTCGGTGTGGCCCAGCAGGCAGTGACCCTGCGCAAGGGCATGGAGGCGGCGCTGCAAGGTCAGGGCAAGCTGCTCTACGCCGTCGGTGCCAACGTCACCGACGATGCCCATGTGATCAATTACCTCAACCAGCTCAATTGGGACCGCCCTGAAGTCGTGCTGGACAAGCGCACGCCGCAGGCGATGCTGGAGGAGGCTGTGCGTGTGGCATCCCAGGCTGACGTCATCGTTGCAGCAGTGGGCGAAGCTCGTGGCATGTCGCATGAGTCGTCCAGTCGCACGCGTCTGGATCTGCCGGACAGCCAGCAGGCCCTGCTGCGTGCGCTCAAGGCCACCGGCAAGCCGCTGGTGCTGGTGCTGATGAACGGCCGGCCGCTGGCGCTCGGCTGGGAGAAGGAAAACGCCGATGCGATACTGGAGACCTGGTACAGCGGTATCGAGGGCGGCAACGCCATCGCCGACGTGCTGTTCGGTGAGCACAACCCCTCCGGCAAGCTGCCGATCACCTTCCCGCGTTCGGTCGGGCAGATTCCCACCTACTACAATCATCTGCGCCTGGGCCGTCCGTACACGCCCGGCACGCCTGGCAACTACACCTCGCAGTATTTCGAGGAGCCCAACGGCCCGTTGTATCCGTTTGGCTACGGTCTGAGCTACAGCGACTTCCAACTGTCGGCGCCGAAGCTGTCTGCCGAGCGCATGAAGCCGGGCGAGAAGATCCGTGTCAGCGTCACCCTGAAGAACGCCGGGCCTCGGGCTGGCGCCACCGTGGTGCAGCTGTATCTGCACGACGAGGCCGCGTCGGTGATCCGTCCGGTGAAGGAACTCAAGGATTTTCGCAGGGTCAAGCTTGAGGCAGGCGAAACGCGTGAGCTGAGTTTCGAGATCGACGAAGCCATGCTGCGTTTCTACAACGCCAACCTGCAGCATGTCAGTGAGCCAGGCGCCTTCCGTGTTCAGCTGGGGCTGGATTCGCAGAGCGTGCAGGAGGCGCGTTTCGAACTGTTGTCACGCCAATGAGGGCGTGGTCCAAGGTGGCGGAAAATTTACTTGTGTGGGTACCTGTGCCGGACTTCACGATCTGGTAATAATGCGCAGAAAGAATCCGCGCATGCGGGGATGTCGCCGTCCGGCTGACTACCTGTATCGCGCTCGCGTTGTCTTTGCATCATTCGCCTGATTTCAACTCGCGCAGCGACCGCCTGATGGGCTGGCCGCTGCCCGTCAGTACGTGTTGCCCTGGAGGTTGTGTGTCGATGAGTCGTTGTTCTGGAACCCGTATGGGCAAGGCCGGCAAGCTGGCCCTCTGCGTGCTCCCGCTGTTGTTCGCTGCCCAGAGCTGGGCCTTCGATCTGGATGATGTGGCGGTCAAGGCCAAGGCTCTGGCTGCAGAAGGCTACAGTGCCCCGCAAAGCCAGTTGCCCGCTTCGCTGCGTGAGCTGCCGTTCGCCGGCTATCAAAAGGTGCGCTTCCTCGAAGAGAAGGCACACTGGGCGGATGGCAAGACGCCGTTTCGGCTGTACTTCTTTCACCAGGGCATGCACTTCGATGTGCCGGTGAAGATCAATGAGGTGACCGCCGAGGGTACTCGCGAGATCAAGTACGACCCGTCGATGTTCGACTTCGGCGACCTCAATCTGAACCCGGACGACCTCAAGGATCTCGGTTTTGCCGGCTTCAAGGTCATCAACGAGATCAATGCCAAAGGTACGCACGACGAAGTGATGAGCGTGCTCGGCGCCAGCTACTTCCGCATCGTCGGCAAGGGGCAGGTGTTCGGTCTTTCCGCGCGCGGTCTGGCCATCGACACGGCGCTGCCATCGGGTGAGGAATTTCCGCGTTTCACCGAATTCTGGATCGAAAAGCCGCAGCCCGACCGCCGCAGCCTGGTGATCTACGCATTGCTTGATTCGCCACGGGCCACCGGCGCCTACCGCATGGAAATCAAACCGGGCCGCGACAGCGTGCTCGACGTGCAATCGAAGGTCTACCTGCGCGAGAACGTCGAGAAACTCGGCATCGCGCCGCTGACCAGCATGTACCTGTTCGGTGCCAACCAACCCTGGCCACGCCCCAACTACCGTCCGCAACTGCATGATTCCGAGGGCCTGGGGATTCATGCCGGCAACGGCGAGTGGATCTGGCGTCCGCTGAACAACCCGCAGCGCCTGAATGTCAGCAGCTACCGTATCGACAACCCGCGTGGTTTCGGCCTGATGCAGCGCAGTCGTGATTTCAGCCAGTATCAGGATCTCGATGATCGCTACGAGCTGCGGCCGAGCGGCTGGGTGGAGACCGTCGGTGATTGGGGGGCCGGCCATGTCGAGCTGGTGGAAATTCCCACCCCGGATGAAACCAACGACAACATCGTCGCCCTGTGGCGCCCGGAGAAGCTGCCGGCGCCGGGTGAGTCGCTGGATGTGGCCTATCGCCTACACTTCAGCCGTGACGATGCCAAACTGCACGATCCGCAACTGGCCATGGTCAGTCAGACCCGTCTGTCGGAGGGTGATATCAAGCAGGCCAACCTGATTCGCCAGGCCGATGGCAGCACCGCGCTGGTGATCGATTTTGTCGGTAAGGAACTGGCCAAGCGCTCGCCTGATGCGGCACCGCAGGTACAGGTCAGTGTCGATGACAACGCCGAGTTGCTGGAAGAGAACCTGCGTTACAACCCGGTGAGCAAAGGCTGGCGTCTGTTGCTGCGGGTCAAGATCAAGGACCCGGCGCAGCCGGTGGAGATGCGTGCCGCGCTGGTCGAGGACGGCAAGCCTGTGTCGGAAACCTGGAGCTATCAGCTGCCTTCTCATGAATAACAGCCTAGACGCTACTCAGATCCAGGATTACCTGGGCGAACTACCGCTCGATCATGAGCGCCGGCAAGCACTGGCTCATCGCCTGGAAGAGCAGGGCGGCGATTTTGCCACCCTGCATCGTGCCTTGCACGAGGACGACCTTGCGGCCGCCGAGCCTCAGGACGAAACCCGCGAGATGCTCGAGTCGGTGCCAGCCCGCCTGGCGCTGGGCTGGCCGGATGCACTTGAGCGTGGCTGCCGCATCGTCCGGGATCATCAGGGCCGGCCCACCATCGATTCGACGCCGCCGATCAAGCGCACGCGCATGGTGCCGGAGCCCTGGCAGACCAATATCCTGGATCGCGGCTGGCGCCGTCTGAAGGGCGAGAAACCCGCCCCGCGACCTCGTACACGTGAGAGCGAAGACTTCGCCGAAGAGCGTTGGCGGCATGTCGCGGCGGTGCGTCGTGCCGCGCTGCTGGTATTGATGATCACGCAGACCGTGGTCGCTACCTGGTACATGAAGTCAGTGCTGCCCTATCAGGGCTGGTCGCTAGTCGATCTGGGCCTGGTGTTCGAGCAGCCGTGGCAGGAATCGGCACGGCAGATTCTGCCTTATGTAGTGCAGACCAGCATCCTGGCGCTGTTCGCCCTGTTGTTCTGCTGGGTGTCGATGGGCTTCTGGACTGCGCTGATGGGCTTCTTCCAGTTGCTCAAGGGCCGCGATCGTTACAGCATCTCGGCCAGCAGCTGCGGTGATGAACCCATTTCACCCCGGGCGCGCACTGCGCTGGTCATGCCGATTGCCAACGAGCACGTGCCGAGTGTGTTCGCCGGCCTGCGGGCGACCTTCGAATCGCTCAAGGCTACCGGGCAACTGGAGCATTTCGATTTCTTCATCCTCAGTGACAGTAACGACCCGGATATCTGCGTCGCCGAACAGCAGGCCTGGATGGAGCTGTGCAGTGAGGTGGAAGGCTTCGACCATATCTTCTACCGCCGTCGTCGCCGTCGGGTGAAGCGCAAGAGCGGCAACATCGACGACTTCTGCCGTCGTTGGGGCAGCAACTACCGTTACATGGTGGTGCTCGATGCCGACAGCGTGATGAGCGGCGAATGCCTGACCCGCCTGGTACGCCTGATGGAGGCCAACCCGGGTGCCGGCATCATCCAGACCGCGCCCAAGGCGTCCGGGATGGACACCCTTTATGCGCGGCTGCAACAGTTCGCCACCAGCGTCTACGGGCCGCTGTTCACGGCTGGCCTCAACTTCTGGCAGCTGGGTGAGTCGCACTACTGGGGCCACAACGCGATCATTCGGGTCAAACCCTTCATCGAGCACTGCGCCCTGGCGCCGCTGCCGGGCACCGGTTCCTTCGCCGGCGCGATCCTCTCCCACGATTTCGTCGAAGCCGCGCTGATGCGCCGCGCCGGTTGGGGTGTATGGATCGCCTACGACCTGCCGGGCAGTTATGAAGAGCTGCCGCCGAACCTGCTCGACGAGCTCAAGCGTGACCGCCGCTGGTGCCACGGCAACCTGATGAACTTCCGCCTGTTCCTGGTGCGTGGCATGCACGCGGTACACCGCGTGGTGTTTCTCACCGGGGTCATGTCCTACCTGTCCGCGCCGCTGTGGCTGTTGTTCCTGGTGCTCTCGACCTGCCTGCTGGCGATTCATACGCTGATGGTGCCGGAGTACTTCCTGCAGCCCAACCAGCTCTATCCGCTGTGGCCGCGCTGGCAGCCACACGAGGCCATCGCCCTGTTCTCGGCGACCATGACCTTGCTGTTCCTGCCCAAGTTGCTTAGCGTGCTGCTGATCTGGATCAAGGGCGCGGAGGCCTACGGTGGTCGCACGCGGGTGCTGTTGTCGATGCTGCTGGAGGCCTCCTGCTCGGTGCTGCTGGCGCCGGTGCGCATGCTGTTCCACAGCCTGTTCGTCACCGCCGCCTTCCTCGGTTGGTCGGTGCAGTGGAACTCGCCGCAGCGCGTGGATGACTCGACCCCCTGGAGCGAAGCCTTCCGCCGTCATGGCACCCAGGTGCTGATCGGACTCAGCTGGACGGCGCTGGTGGCCTGGCTCAACCCGGACTTCCTCTGGTGGCTGGCACCTATCGTCATTTCACTGGTGCTGTCGCCGGTGGTCTCGGTGCTGACCAGCCGCACGGCACCGGGCCTGGCAGCACGGCGCAGCAAGCTGTTCCTGATTCCGGAAGAACACAAGGTGCCGGTGGAGCTGAGCAACACCGCCGAGTACGAGCAACTGAACAGCTCACGGGCTCTGCGCAAGGGCTTCCTGCGTGCAGTGGTCGACCCGCTGTACAACGCCCTGGTCTGCGCCATGGCCCGTGCCCGCCACGCCAAGGTGGTGCCTGCTGCCGAAGCGCTGCGCAACGAGCGTATCGATGAGATCCTCAGCGCCGGACCTGAGGGTAAGGTCGAGGCGACCCGCTGGCGTCTGCTCAACGATCCTGACGGCATGGCGCGCCTGCACGCGCGCATCTGGCAGGAGCCGCAATATCACGCCTGGCGCGAAGCCCTGCGCGACGCCTGATCATCCGTCACGCCCCCGCCTGCCGGGGGCGTGACGTGATGCCCTTCTGACATACCCGCTAACATCTATAGGCGCATCAACGTTCTGCTGCGCGGCACCATTGCGTCTGGGGCGGGTCTTTGCCTCGGATGGGGCATTCCGCCGTCTGGCCCGAACACCGTTTTCGTACATGACATTGGAGAGGAACCACGATGTCGAATCTGCATGATTCCGCGCAGCGCTATGGTGCGGTTACACGCTGGCTGCACTGGGGTATGGCCGTTGTGCTGGGGTGGCAGTTCGTCACCGTACTGGCCCATGTCCTGCTGGAAGACAGCGCGCTGGACAAGTTCGCCTGGGGCACGCACAAGGCAACAGGACTGCTGCTGATGGTGCTGGTGGTGATTCGTCTGCTTTGGGCGTTTTACAACCGCAACCGCCGTCCCGCCGCAGTCAGCATCCCGGCGCGCCTTGGGCATCTGGCCCTGTATGCACTGCTGTTCGTGATTCCTTTTGTCGCGCTGCTGCGTCAGTACGGCTCGGGCCGGGAGTTCGTGGCATTCGGCATGACCGTCATGCCCGGTTTTGACGGCAAGATCGAGTGGATGATTGCTCCAGCTGGCCTGTTGCATGGCAACCTGGGCTGGCTGTTGCTGTTCATGGTGATTGGCCATGCCGCCATGGCCTTTGTCCATCGCCGTCAGGGCGGTGAGGATGTATTGGCGCGAATGATCGGTCGCTGAAGCAGTCGTCTATGGCGAATGTCTTACAGGCGATAACGGCAACCGCCACTGTTGCCCGTGCGGGCCGATCACTAATCTACAGCCATCCCCTGCAGCGACGGATCGCTGAGGATTACGGAAGATGACCATGCCAGGAAGGCTGCCGACAGGATGTTGGATGGTTGAGAAGAAACCCGCTTCGGCGGTTTTTTTGTTGCCTGTAAAAAGTGTCAGGTCATAACGAGAGCCTGATCAATCGCCTAGCTCCAGCGTTTTAGGCGTGGCGCTGACCTGAAAAGCTTCGCCCCGAGGCGGGGCTCCTACGCAAGGCTGCTTTTGGTGCTGCAATTGGACGAAGCCCGACGCCATGCCGCGAACCCGTAGGAGCGGCGCCTCGCCGCGAATCTGGGCGGCGCTGACGCCAACAGCTTCGCCCTGGGGCGGGGCTCCTACGCCAGACTGCTTTTGGTGCTGCAATTGGACGAAGCCCGACGTCATGCCGCGAACCCGTAGGAGCGGCGCCTCGCCGCGAATCTGCGCCGCGCTGACGCCAACAGCTTCGCCCCGGGGCGGGGCTCCTACGCAAGGCTGCTTTGTGAGCCTCCTGGGCGCGGAGTATTCGCCGGGCGTTCTAGCTGGCCAGGCACTGCGTCGCACCCTGCGCCTTGCGCGTGTACCACAGCACCCGGCTTACGCCACGGGTGATGGCGACGTAGGCCAGGCGCCGGGCTTCGTCCTGCATGGCCTGGTCGTAGCTGCCGGCGAAGAAACCGCACTGGGCGTAGAGCGCGTTGCGCAGCGGGTGTTTGTCCGCCGGCAGGCAGTCGTCGAGGATGATCGCCACTTCGGCCTGCAGGCCCTTGGCGCGGTGGATGGTCATGGCTCTGACCGGCAGCGTCTTGTCCAACTGCGCGCGCACCTGCTGCAGAGGCTCGTTGCGCCGGCTGAGCAGCAGCACGGCGGTGCGATCTGCATTGGGGCGCTGGCTGACGTGTTGGCACTGCGCGGTAATTTCCTGGAGCAGCGCCGGCAGGCCGCTGGCCAGGTCGAAGCGCTGGATCAGCTTGACGCCATGGTCGCCCGGTTGCATTGCCTTGGCCGCTATGCAGGTCTTGGCCTGCTTGCTGTGTACCTCGGCCAGCACCTTCTCGCCATCGCGGATCACCGGCTCGATGCTGCGGTAGTTGGTGCCCAGCAGCAGGGTGCTGCTCTTGCTGCGGCCACGGCTGGGGAAGTGGCGGTCGAAATCGATGAACAGCTCCGGCGAGCTGCCGCGCCAACCGTAGATCGACTGCCAGTCGTCGCCGATGGCCATCAGGCTGATGCGTTCGCCCGCCGCATGCAGGCGGCGATGCACGGCCTGCAGCCACAGCACGATCTGCGGTGAGATGTCCTGGAATTCGTCGATCAGCAGGTGGCTCAGGGCGAGCAGGGCCGGGCCGGATTTGCCGCCGTCGCTGCTCAGCCGCTCGCTCAGCTGCGCAAAAGCGCCGTTGAAACTGATCAACCCCTGGCCTTGCAACAGGGCGTTGAAGTGCTGGTGGAAACGCTGCATGGCCTCGATGAAGTCGCGTTCGCGGGGCGCGCAATCGAGGGCTTTCACCTCCAGACGGTCGAGGCGAATCCCCAGGCTCTCGGCGAAGTCGATCTGCCCGTGCAGCAGTTCGAACAGCGGCAGGGCGGCGAATTCGCCAGGCAACTTGCAGGCATCCAGGGGCGCCTTGGCTTTGCCCTTGGGCGGCTCTTCTGGGGCCGGTAACTTGAGCAGGCGGTGAGTCAGGGCGCGAAAGCGCGCATCGTCGGCGTAGGCGCTCTGGTAGGCCTGCTTGAGCAGGCGCTGCTGTGCGGGGCGCAAGCGCCCGCCAGTGAGCGGGTTGTCCGGCTCGTCGCTGGGGTCGTCCAGTTGCTCGAACCAGCGCGGGTTGCCCAGCTGTTCCTTGGCCAGCGTGGCCATGGCCGCATGGAAGGTGCGCACGCACTGGCGTGCATCGTGCGGGTAGTGCCAGAAGTCGAGCAGGCGTTGCAGGCGCTCGCGCAGTTCGTGGCAGGAGGCGTTGGTGAAGGAGATCACCGTCAGGCGCTTGGGGTCGACCTCCAGGTGACAGAGCAGGAACACCACACGCAGTACCAGCGTGCTCGACTTGCCCGAGCCGGCGCCGGCGAAGATGCGTGCCAGCGGCGCACGGCAGAGGATCATCGCCCATTGTTCGTCCGACGGTGCGCCGATCAGCCTGGCGTTCACCGCCTGCGCCACGCGTTCGCGCATCGCCTGTACCTGAGCGTCTTCGACCTTCAACCGGGTGGCAGGGTAGATGCCGGCAGGGCCAGGTTTACCGCTGTCAGTCTTGCGGCCGCTGGCTTTCTTGTCGCCAGTGGACTTCTTCTTACTTTGCTTGCGTGCAGGTTTACGTGGCTGCGCGGCTTCGCGCTCGGCACGCAGGTAGGCGGTGGTGTGAGGGAAGTAGCGGGCGAGGGCGCTGGACAGCAATTGTTTGTAGCGCGCGACAGCAGAAAGCATGCGTTGAGAATGACCTGATGGATAAAGCCCGCATGATAAAGCCTGCAGCGCGATGGCAGGCAGTGATGGCGCAGCGATAAATGCGCAACTTTGTGCAAGCGCCCGACGAGTATCGCTTCCAGACTGTGCTCAGTCTTGGGAGATACTCGATGAACCTGTCGCTTTACCTGCTGACCGTACTGATCTGGGGTACGACCTGGATCGCCATCAAATTTCAGATGGGCGAGGTGGCCGTTGCCGCTTCCATCGCCTATCGCTTCGCGCTGGCCTCGGCGGTGCTGTTCGCCATGCTCTGGTTCAGCGGCCGCCTGCAACCGCTGGATCGCCGTGGCCAGGGCATCTGCCTGGTGCAGGGGCTGTGCCTGTTCTGCCTCAACTTCCTGTGTTTCTACACCGCCAGCCAGTGGATACCCAGTGGCCTGATCGCCGTGATCTTCTCCACCGCCACCCTGTGGAACGCGATCAATGCAAGGCTGTTCTTCAAGCAGCGCATTGGCGCCAACGTGCTGCTCGGTGGCGCGTTGGGGCTGGTCGGTCTGGGCTTACTGTTCAGGCCGGAGCTGGCCGGGCATGAGGCCAGCCGCGAAAGCCTGCTGGGCATCGGCCTGGCGCTGCTCGGCACGCTGTTCTTCTCTGCCGGCAATATGCTCTCCAGCCTGCAGCAGAGGGCCGGGCTCAAGCCGCTGACCACCAACGCCTGGGGCATGCTCTATGGCGCGCTGATGCTGGTGGGTATCTGCCTGGTCAGCGGCACGCCGTTCGCCTTCGAGTGGAGCGCGCACTACGTCGGCTCGTTGCTGTATCTGGCGATTCCGGGCTCGGTGATCGGCTTTACCGCCTACCTGACCCTGGTCGGGCGCATGGGCCCGGAGCGCGCGGCCTACTGCACGGTACTGTTCCCGGTGGTGGCGCTGAACATCTCGGTATTCCTTGAGGGCTACCAATGGACGGCCCCGGCGCTGCTCGGCCTGGGCCTGGTGATGCTGGGCAACGTGTTGGTGTTTCGTAAGCCGAAGCCGGTGCTTGCCGAGGCCAGGGCATAGGGGCGATCGAAATGCTGGGTGCTCGTCGTAGGGCGGGAATGCCGGCCGCGCGTAGCGAAGCGAACAGTCCGCCGATCCATGCCAAGCCTGAAAACGGCGTACTGCTAGGAGGTAGAGCGACGCAGAAAGCCAAAGCCGAGTACGCCCTACATCACTGCCTGGGTGATCCACTCCCGCGAATCAACGTGCGCAGCATGAAGCGATTGGGATGACAGGCCTCGGCCACCTCGCGTGGCACGGGCAGCGGCTCGTCCTCCAGCCAGGCGGCGATCAGCTCGCCCGACAGTGGCGCGGTGATCAAACCGCGTGAGCCGTGGCCGCTGTTGATGTACAGGCCCGGCAGCCAGGGGCAGGGTGCGTCCGGTACCTGGCGGGCATCCTTGGCCAGTACCGCATAGGTCTCGGCAAAAGCCTCGGCATCGGCCAGCGGCCCGACTATCGGCAGGTAGTCCGGGCTGGTGCAGCGGAACGCGGCGCGGCCTTCCAGCGTCGCCGGGTCGAGTGTCTGTGCGTCCAGGCGTTCGGCGAGATCCGTGGAAATTTCCCGCAGCAGCTCCAGGTTGCCGGCATGCTCGGCCACACTGGGTGTGAGCTCGTCGCTGTGGAAGTCGAAACTGGCGCCCAGGGTGTGTTCACCGTCGCGCGGCGGCGCGACATAGCCTTCGGCGCAGACCACGGTGCGCAGTTGACGGCTGAGTGAGTTGGCCGGCAGGCGGCTGATCTGCCCACGGATACGCTTGAGCGGCAGGTTCGCATCCGGCAACAGGCGGCCGATTTCGGTGGCGCAGGCCAGTACCAGCACCGGCGCCTCGACCAGTGTGCCGCTCGGCCCGTCGACGCGCCAGTGGGCATCCTGCCGGCTCAGACTCAGCGCCTCCTGGTAGGGGCGCAGTTCGATCAATGGGTGTTGCACCAGTTGCCGGCACAGCGCCGGTGGGTGTACCCAGCCGGCGTCGGGGTAGAACAGACCGCCAGCCGGTAGGCCGATACCGGCCAGCGCTTCGGCCTGCTCGCGCCCAACGGAATGCAGCAGATCGGCAGAGAAGGCGGCGGCCAGCTTGCCCTGGCGCGCGGCTTCCTTGTCATCGAAGGCCAGTTGCAGCACGCCGCAGGCGTCCCAGTCGGCACCGCGCTGCAGGCGCTCGAGCAGCCGGCGGGTATGACCGAAGCCGGCGACGATCAACTGTGACAGCGCGGTGCCATGGGCCGAGAGCTTGAGGTAGAGCACGCCCTGCGGGTTGCCCGAGGCCTCGCAGGCAACCGCCGCGTGACGCTCCAGCAGGCTCACTCGCCAGCCGCGCGCGGCCAGGCTGGCGGCAGTGGCGCAGCCGGCCAGACCAGCGCCGATCACCACCGCGTGTTTTTCCTGAGCAAGGCGAGCGGGGCGGGCGAACCAGGGCTTGCCGACGGTTTGCGGCTCACCGATGAACTGCCCTTTAGCCACTTCCCATTTTTTGCCCAGGCCTGGCACGCGTGTCATCTTGAAGCCGGCTTCATTCAGTGCGCGCCGTACCCGGCCGGCGCTGGAAAATGTACCGATGGTTGTGCCGGGGGCCGACAGTCGCGCCAGTTCGGCGAACAGCTCGGGCGTCCACATTTCAGGGTTCTTCGCCGGGTTGAAGCCGTCGAGAAACCAGGCGTCGATGCGCGCATCCAACTGCGGCAATTGCGCCATCACGTCGCCGATCAACAATGTCAGCACCACCCGACCACCCGCCAACAACAGGCGCTGGAACCCGGGGTGAATGGCGCGGTACTGCGCCAGCAGTTCTGTGCTGAACGGTGCCAGCTCCGGCCACAGGGCCAGGGCGCGCTGCAGGTCGTCGTGATGCAGCGGATATTTTTCGACACTGACGAAGTGCAGACGCGCGCCAGCGGGTGCCTGCTGCTCGAACAACTGCCAGGCGCAGAGGAAATTCAGCCCGGTGCCGAAACCCGTTTCGCCGATGTTCAGGCATTCACCGTCGGCGAGAGCGGCGAAGCGCGCCGCCAGATCGTTGTTGGCGAGGAAGACGTAGCGCGTCTCTTCCAGGCCGTTTTCCTGGGAGAAATAGATGTCGCCGTAGCTGCGCGACAGAGGCTGGCCGCGCTCGTCCCAGTCGAGCTGGGCGTGATGGGTGTCTGACATGGCTGGGTTCCGCTGGGTCGTGCGGCGATTCTACCGTGCACAGGTGTCGTGGCGCTGGAACAAGGCAGCGTGTCGGCGGGCAAAGTGTTGGATGTTCCGTTAGACTGTGAAGATGACTCCAGGGAGGTTGCTTTATGTTCGAGACCGCCGAAATCGGCCGCAGTATCGACAAGGCCACGTTCGAGGCCGAAGAACCGGCGTTGCGTGAGGCGCTGCTGGAAGCGCAGTACGAGCTCAAGCAGCAGGCGCGTTTTCCGGTGATCGTATTGATCAACGGCATCGAGGGCGCCGGCAAGGGCGAGACGGTGAAACTGCTCAACGAGTGGATGGACCCACGGCTGATCCAGGTCAGCACCTTCGATATACAGACCGACGAAGAGCTGGCACGACCGCCGGCCTGGCGCTACTGGCGCCAGCTGCCGCCCAAGGGACGCATGGGCGTGTTCTTCGGCAGCTGGTACAGCCAGATGTTGCAGGGGCGGGTGCACGGCAAGTTCAAGGACGCGGTGCTGGATCAGGCCATCGACGGTGCCGAGCGTCTGGAACGCATGCTCTGCGACGAGGGCGCACTGATCTTCAAGTTCTGGTTCCACCTGTCCAAGAAACACATGAAGGCGCGCCTCGAAGCGCTCAAGGACGACCCGTTGCACAGTTGGCGCATCAGCCCGCTGGACTGGCAGCAATCGAAGACCTACGACAAGTTCGTGCGCTACGGCGAGCGCGTGCTGCGCCGCACCAGCCGCGATTACGCGCCATGGTACGTAGTCGAGGGCGTCGATCACTATTACCGCAGTCTCACCGTCGGGCGCATCCTGCTCGAAGGCTTGCAGGCGGCATTGGCCAACCCACAGCGCACCCGGCTGCAACCGCATGCCGCGCCGCTGGTTTCCAGTCTGGACAATCGCGGTTTGCTGGCCAGCCTGGACATGACCCAGGCACTGAGCAAGGACGAGTACAAGGAACAGCTGACCACCGAGCAGGCGCGCCTATCGGGTCTGATGCGCGACAAGCGCATGCGCAAGCACGCCCTGATCGCGGCATTCGAGGGTAACGATGCCGCTGGCAAGGGAGGTGCCATCCGCCGCGTCACCGGCGCCCTCGATCCGCGTCAGTACCGCATCGTGCCGGTGGCGGCGCCGACCGAGGAAGAACGTGCCCAGCCCTATCTGTGGCGCTTCTGGCGACACATTCCGGCACGCGGCAAGTTCACCATCTTCGACCGCAGCTGGTATGGCCGTGTGCTGGTGGAGCGGGTCGAGGGCTTCTGCAGCCAGGCCGACTGGCTGCGCGCCTACGGCGAGATCAACGATTTCGAGGAGGAGCTGACCAACGCCGGGGTGATCCTGGTGAAGTTCTGGCTGGCCATCGATAAGCAGACGCAGCTGAAGCGTTTCAAGGAGCGCGAGCAGATCCCCTTCAAGCGCTTCAAGATCACCGAAGAGGATTGGCGCAACCGTGAAAAGTGGGACGACTACGTCGATGCGGTAGGCGACATGGTCGACCGTACCAGCACCGAGATCGCGCCCTGGACGCTGATCGAGGCCAATGACAAGCGCTTCGCCCGGGTCAAGGTACTGCGCACCATCAACGAGGCCATCGAGGCGGCGTTCGCCAAGGATTGAAGCGTTAATCGCGGCTGAAGCGGAATGCCGCCCAGCCGCTCCTACGGTGCGGTGAATACCGTAGGAGCGGTTTCAGCCGCGATTCGCACCGGGTGGTTTACCGGTAGTTGGCGGTGCGCGTGGCGCACCCTACGGTTTGAACGGTGCGCTGTTTATACTTGCGCTCTGTCCTTCGACTGGAGTGCCTGACGATGCCCTTTGCCGAAAACCTGATCGCCTTCACCCTGGCGGCCACGCTGCTGACCCTGACGCCGGGGATCGACACGGCGCTGGTGCTGCGTACCGCGGCGGTCGAGGGCCGGCAGCAGGCGTTTCGCGCGGCGCTGGGCATCAATGCCGGCTGCCTGCTCTGGGGCGCGGCGGTGGCCTTCGGCCTCGGCGCGCTGCTGGCGGTTTCCGAATTCGGCTACAACCTGCTCAAGTATTGCGGTGCGGCCTATCTGGCCTGGCTCGGGCTGAATATGCTGCTGCGCCCGCGTACCTCGCTGGCGCCCGCGCAGGCGAGCGGCACACCCGATGCCAACTGGTTCCTGCGCGGTCTGCTGGGCAACGTGCTCAACCCCAAGGTGGGGATTTTCTATGTGTCCTTCCTGCCGCAGTTCATCCCGCAGGGCCAGTCACTGATTGCCTGGACGTTCGGCCTGGTCGGCATTCACGTGGCGCTCAGCCTGGTCTGGGCGCTGTTGCTGATCGGCGCCACTCAGCCGCTCGGTCACTGGTTGCGGCGCGAGGTGGTGATCAAGTGGATGGATCGCAGCACGGGGCTGATCTTCGTTCTGTTCGCCGCGCGTCTGGCATTGAGCCGGCGCTGAGTCCTGGCGCCGCTTCTGCTTGGGTTACTCTGTGTCGATGCAATAGAAAGGGCTATGTCTGCGTTAGCTGTTGCCAAGCGGTTCTAGGAAGGCTCTGAGCCTTGTAGGGTGGGCTTTAGCCCACGCTGACCGCAGTTGGTGGGCTGAAGCGGAGCGCCGCCCGGCCCACCCTACGGGCTTTTGTACCAACGCCCAACACTTAACGCAGACATAGCCATAGAAAACCAGGCGGTGACGATGGCTCGGTTTCAGGAAATGAGGGTGCTACTGGCAGTGACCGAGGCCGAGAGCTTCGCCGGCGGCGCCAAGCTGCTGGGCATTTCGCCGCCCAGCGTCACTCGCGCCATCGCCGCGCTGGAGGCACGCCTCGGCACGCTGCTGCTGCCCGCAGCACGCGCAGCCTGCGCCTGACCGAGGCTGGTCAGCGCTACGTCGAAGACTGCCGGCGCATCCTGCTGGAGCTGGAGGAGGCCGAGGAACTGGCCGCCGGTGGCAGCGTGCGCCCGCGTGGACGACTCACCGTGACCGCGCCGGTGATGTTCGGCGAGCTGTACCTGATTCCGCGCATCGCCCAGTATCTCGACACCCACCCGGACGTGGAGGTCAATGCGCTGCTGGTCGACCGCGTGGTGAACATGATGGAGGAGGGCATCGACGTGGCCGTGCGCATCGGCTCGCTGCCCGAGGGCGATCACCCGGCGTTGCAGGTCGGGCAGATTCGTCCGGTGGTGTGCGCCTCGCCAGATTTTCTCGACCGCGTCGGGCGCCCGCGCCACCCGGATGAGTTGCGCGATAAGCAAAATATCCATATCGCGCTGCCGGCTCAGCTCACCCAGCGCTGCCGCGCCCAGCCACTCAAGCCATCCACCGCCAGCACCAGCACCAGCATGGCCAGGATCACTGTGGCCGCCTGCGCTTCCTGAAACAGGCTGAGGCTCATGTAGAGCATCTGCCCCAGACCGCCGGCACCGACGAAACCGAGCACGCTGGCTATGCGGATATTGTTCTCCCAGCGGTACAGGCTGTAGGCCACCAGTTGCGGCCAGACGCCGGGCAGGGTGCCGTAGCAGAAGGCGACGATACGGCCACCGCCGCTTTCGCGGATGGCATCGGCCGGCTCGCGCGGAGTGTTTTCCAGCGCTTCGGCGAACAGCCGGCCGAGCACGCCAGCGGTGTGCAGCGCCAGGGCCAGGGTGCCGGCGTTGGGGCCGAGGCCGGCGGCCAGCACCATCAGCGCGGCCCAGACCAGTTCGGGAATGGCACGCAGGGCATTGAGCAGCAGGCGTGTGGCGTGCAGGGCGGCGCCGCCGAAGCGCCCGGCGGCCGGCAGTGCCAGGGCCAGGCCGAGCAGGGCGGCGAGCAGAGTGCCGATGGCGGACATGGCCAGGGTTTCCAGCGCGCCACGGCCGATGGCCTGCAGGTGTGCGCTGGAGAAGTCCGGTTGCAGGAAACCGCTGGCGTACTGGCCCATCTGCGCCAGGCTGTCGCCGGCGACCAGGGCGCCGAGGTCGATGCCCAGATAGACGAACGATGCGATCACCGCACCGAGAATGGCGGCAAGCAGGATCAGGTTGCCGGCTCTCATGTCAGCCTCGCGCGCAGCAGGCGACTGAACTGGTCGGCCAGCAGTACCAGCAAGAGGAAGGTGAGCAGCATGCTGGCCACTTCACCGCCGGCAAACATGCGCAGCGACAGGTCGATCTGCTGGCCCAGCCCGCCGGCGCCGACGAAGCCCATCACCACCGAGGCGCGGATGGCGCACTCCCAGCGGTACACGGTGTAGGAGAGCATTTCCCCGGCGGCATTGGGCAGCACGCCGTAGGCGAAGGCGCTCAGGCGGCCGCTGCCGGCACCCAGTAGCGCGCGGGTGGGGCGGGCATCGACCGACTCGAAGATCTCTGCATATACCTTGCCGAGCATGCCGGCGTAGGTGATGGCGATGGCCAGTACCCCGGCAGTGGGGCCGAGGCCGACGGCACGGACGAACAGCAGCGCCCAGACGATCTCCGGCACGCTGCGCAGGAAGATCAGCAGGCCGCGCACCGGCCAGCGCGCCAGGTTCGCCCACCAGGTCGGGCGACCACCACGATGCACGGCTGACAGCGACAGCGCGCGGCTGGCCAGCAGCGCGGCGGGGATGGCGATCAGCAGCGCCAGGCTCATGCCGGCGGTGGCGATGGCCAGGGTTTCCAGGGCGGCGCGGCCGAGCAGGGCGAGGAACTCGCCGTCATGCGCAGGCGGCCAGAATCCGGCGAGGAAGTTGCCCATGGCGCGGGTGTTATCGCCATCGACCAGCACGGCCAGGTCCAGCTCGCTCAGGCTCAGGCCCGGCCACAACAACAGCAGCGCCAGGACGCTGATCAGCAGGCGTGGCAGGGCGGCGGGGTCGCGTGGGGCGGTGGTCAGCATCGCGGGATATGCGTCGGTTGCGGCGGCGCGGGGGAGCTGGGCGTGGCCTGCAGTTGTTCGTTGGCATACAGCGCCTGCAACTGGGCAGGTTGCACCTGCATGGTGGGCAGGTCGAAGGCGATGTGCCCGTCGCGGATGCCGATCACCCGAGGGAAGTGCGCCAGCGCCAGGTCGACGGCGTGCAGGCTGGCCAGCAGGGTCATGCCGCGCTCGGTGGCCTCGCGGTTGAGCACGGCCAGGGTGTGGCCGGCCAGCACCGGGTCCATGGCCGAGACCGGTTCGTCGGCGAGGATCAGTTCCGGCGCCTGGTACAGCACGCGGGCGATGCCGACGCGCTGCAACTGGCCACCGGAAAGCTGATCGCAGCGCTGGTAGAGCTTGTCGGCAATGTCCAGACGCGCCAGGGCGGCCTGAGCGCCGGCGGCATCCAGTGGATGCAACAGGTTGAGCAGACCCTTGGCCACTGACCACTGGCCCAGCTTGCCGGCGAGCACGGCGGTGACCACGCGCTGACGCGGTGGCAAAGGCGGTGCTTGGTGGATCAGGCCGATACGTGCACGCAGGCGCTGGCGCTGGCGGGCAGCCAGACGCCAGGGGTTGTGCTGCAGCAGGTCGATCTCACCCTGGGTGGGTTGCAGGCTGGTGGCCAGCAGGCGCAGCAGGGTGGTCTTGCCGGCGCCCGAGGGGCCGATGATGGCCACCCGTTCGCCGGGGCTGACCTGCAGATCGATATTTTCCAGCGCGACCTTGCCGTTGGCGTGGGCCAGGCCCACGCCACGCAGGGCGATGCTCACTTCAACAGGCCGGCAGCGCGAGCGGCTTCTTCGATGCCTTCGTAGTTCTCGGGCTTGGTTTCGATGAAGCGGCTGGCGGCCTGCAGATCGAGAATCGCCTTTTGCTCGGGCTTGGCCGGGTCGAGGGCGAGGAAGGCGGCCTTGATCTTCGCCTGCAGGTCGGCGTCGAGGTTGCCGCGCACGGTCCAGTTGTAGTCGTAGTAGGTCGGGGTGGTGGCGAAGACCTTGACCTTGTCAGTATCGACCTTGCCTGCGTCCACCAGCTTCTGCCACACCGAGGCGTTGAGCACGCCGGCGTCGGCCTTGCCAGCCTGCACCCAGGCGGCGGTGGCGTCGTGGGCGCCGGAATAGGCCACGCGGCTGAAGAAGTCTTCCGGCTTGATGCCGTCCTGCAGCATGAAGTAGCGCGGCATCAGGCTGCCGGAGGTGGAGGACACCGAGCCGAAGGCGAAGGTCTTGCCTTTCAGATCCTGCAGGGACTTCACCGCCGGGTCGGAGGTGATGAATTTGCTGGTGAACTCGGCGTCCTGCTCGCGCTGCACCAGCGGCACGGCGTTGCCGGTCTTCAGGCGTGCCTGGACGAAGGTGAAACCGCCCAGCCAGGCCATGTCGATACGGTCGGCGGCCAGCGCCTCGACCACCGCGGCGTAGTCGGCCACCGGCACGAACTCCACCTTCATACCCAGTTCCTGCTCCAGGTAGGCGCCCAGCGGCTTGAACTTGCGCAGCAGTTCGGTGGGAGCTTCGTCAGGGATGGCCGAGACCTTGAGGACGTCGGCGGCGTGCGCGAATACTGCAGATACGGACAGGGCGATGCCGGCGGCGAGCGCCAGGGTTTGCTTGAACATGTCGGATTCTCCGGTTCAATAGCGGGGAAGGCGCGCGCAGTATAGTGGCCGAACGACGCGCTTGCAGCACGCGCGCGCTGACTCCGGGGTTAAGATGCGCGCTGGATACGAACTGCCTGGAGTTGATCGATGACCGCAACGCTTCCCGCCCTGGCCTTCGCCGGGATTGGTCTGATGGGCCTGCCGATGACCCGCCGCCTGCTCGCCGCAGGCTACCCGCTGACCCTGTGGAACCGCACGTCGGACAAATGCGCGTCGCTGCTGGAGCAGGGCGCGCATCGCGTGGAGAACCCTGCCGAACTGTGTCGCGATGCCAATGTGGTGATGCTCTGCCTGGCCAATACCGAGGTGGTGCGTGAGGTGGTGTTCGGCCCGGGCGGGATCGTCGAGGGTGCGCGGCCGGGGCAGTTGCTGGTGGACTTTTCCAGCCTGGAGCCGGCGGCCACCCGTGAGATGGCCGCCGAGCTGGAGGCACGTACTGGCATGCGCTGGGTGGATGCGCCGGTTTCCGGTGGTACGCCGGGTGCCGAGGCCGGCACGCTGGCGATCATGGCTGGCGGCCGGGAGGAGGATGTGGAGCGTGTGCGCCCGGTGCTGGCGCATCTGGGCCAGCGCCTGACGCGCATGGGCGAGGTGGGCGCCGGGCAGGTGACCAAGGTGTGCAACCAGATGATCGTGGCCTGCAACGCGCTGGTGATCGCCGAAGTGGTGGCGCTGGCCGAGCGCTCCGGCGTCGACGCCAGCCTGATCGCCCCGGCGCTGGCCGGTGGTTTCGCCGACTCCAAGCCGCTGCAGATCCTCGCGCCACAGATGGCCGCCAGCCAGTTCGAACCGATCAAGTGGCATGTACGCACGCTGCTCAAGGACCTAGATACGGCGGTCAAACTATCCCGTGAGCAGGGCAGCGCCACGCCCATGAGCGGCTTGGCCGCGCAGTTGATGCGCCTGCACGGCAGCCAGGGCTTTCTTGAGCGCGACCCTGCCACCCTGGTGGAACTGCTGCGGGAGCAATGCCCATGAAGATCGCTGCCAACCTGTCCATGCTGTTCACCGAACTGCCGTTGCGCGAGCGCGTGCTGGCGGCGATGACGGCGGGTTTCGATGGCGTGGAAATTCAGTTTCCCTACGAGTTGCCGGCCGTCGCCCTGAAAGAAGTGCTGGAGTTGACCGCGCTGCCGCTGGTGCTGATCAACCTGCCGGCAGGCGATCTGATGAGCGGCGGCCCCGGCCTGGCCAGCGTGCCGGCGCGCCAGGACGCGTTCGACGCGGCGCTGCAGGAGGCGCTGACCTACGCCGCCATGGCGCGCCCGGCCTGCATCAATGTGCTGCCCGGCCGCCTGGCCGAAGGCGTGAGCCGCGAGCAGGCGCTGGATTGCCTGGCCGCCAACCTGCGCAAGAGCGCCGAGACCTTCGCGACGTTGGGCATCCGCGTGTTGGTGGAGGCGATTAACACGATCGATATGCCGGGTTTCCTGATCAATACGCCGGAGCATCTCGATACGCTGCTGCGCGCAGTGGATCACCCGAATCTGGCCGCACAGTACGACCTCTACCATATGGCGCGTCAGGAGCTGGACGTGGCCGCAGGAATGCGCTTGCTGGCCGGGCGCATCGGTCATGTGCAGTTCGCCGACGTGCCGGGGCGCGGCGCGCCAGGTACCGGCGAGCTGGCGTTCCCCGCGCTGCTCGGTGCTTTACGTGGCAGCGGTTACAGCGGCTGGCTGGGCGCCGAATACAAGCCGGGCGAGGAGGGCACGCAGGCCAGCCTGGGCTGGTTGGTGCAGTGGCAGCAGTGCACCTGATGCATTCGTGCAGGGGCGGGCATGCTTATGCCCGCCCTGCCTGCCGGCGTTGCGCCGGGTTCTCGTCCACGCGGGCGGGCGGCTACTTGCCGTAATCGTTGAGCGAGATCACCCGGGTCTTGCCGATGTGGTGGCGATAGATTTCGCGCAGGTACTTGATCGCCTGTTTGACGCTTTCGCGTGTCAGTCGGATGTCATTGATCGAAACGAATTTCTCCGTGTCGTGGATCAGCTCGCGCTACTTCTTCTCGTACATCGGTTTGATCGCATACCAGTTGGTGTCGAGGATCTTCGCCGGGTCTTGGTGCTCGTTGAGCATGGCGTCGAGCCTGGCCTCATCGAAGCGCTCGGCGACGATGAAGTCGAGTATGGCGTCGTCCAGGCTGTCGTCGAAGCGGTACTGGTCGCGGGCGAAGCAGCACTTGATGTAGGCGACGATCAGGGTCAGGAAGTCGTCCGATAGGCACGGGCTCTTGACGATCAGGGTGGTCAGCGAGAGGTTGGCCGAAGCGCCAATCACCAGCGCGTAGCGCTTGAGCGTGGTGTTGGGGAACAGGTTGTTGAGGTGGGTCTTGAGGCGGTTCAGATCCATGTAGGACAGCTTGTAGTCCTTGGACAGCGAGACGATGGACAGCACCGAGGAGCAGTTCTTGAAGAAATGCAGTTCGCTCAGCTCCGTAGCGTCGTAGCCACTGGATTTGTACTGCTCCAGCGCCTGGCGATAGCGCTTGGACTCGATCGGCAGCAGGCTGATGCCTTCGATGGCCTGGGTGACCTTGTTGAAGTGCGGCAGGTCGATGGAGCGGAAGAACAGGTCGTTGATGTTCAGCCGTGGCGGGCTTTGTTCCTTGTCCAGTACACGGAATTTTTCCGATAGTTGTGTGTGCTGTTCGGGCACCACGGATTCGGCGTAAGCCACGGCCACCGGGCCGGCCAGGCTCATGAACAGGTCGTTGGCGTCGAGGCGGATGGTTTCGCCGATGTCGATGCCGGCGCGGCGCAAGTAGTTCTGGTCGTAGTCGCTGGTCACCGCCTGGGCGGTGAGGATGTTGAAGATCTGCTGCGAGATGTACTGGTTGGCGTGGCGCTCCATGGCGGTCACGTCGATGTTGTGGATGCTGCCGTCACCGCTTTCCTTGGCTTAACGCATGATGTCGTTGGAGATCAGCATCATCGCGTTCCACGGGCGGATGCGGCGCATCACGTTTTCAGCGCTGTTCTGCTCGTTGTCGAAGTTGTAGGAGAAGTCCCATGCCTCGGCCAGGTACTTGCACAGCAGGCGGCCGGCATTGATATGCAGGGCTTCGGACATCTCGCTGCGCTGGTCGGAAATGTTCGGCAGGATGCAGATGCCGCTGGTGAAGATCGGTTCGAAGACGAAACCACGTTCGCGTTCGGCCTCGCCATCGTCCGGCGTCTTGCTGTCGAAGGTCTTGCTCATGTAGGCGAACTGCTGCGCCAGGCCGAACTCCGAGGCCATGCCCGAGCCGGTGCCGCCGCCGGCGCTGAAGATATAGAAGTACAGGCGCGACTGGTTGGCCTTGATCCCGCAGGAGTCGATCAGGTAGCTGTGGATGAACTTCCAGTCTTCGTTGGAGAAGCGCCGGGTGTCCTTGTTGAGGATGATCTTGGCCACGAGGATCGGCGTGTTGCCGGCACCGCCGGCATGCACCTCGGACAGGTCCATGATCTTCATCTTGCTGTAATCGTCGAGAAAACCGCTCATCTCGCCTTTGCGCGAGAAGCGGATGCGCCCGGCGATGTCCTTGTCCAGGTCGCCGAGCATCACCAGCGGCTCGATCAGGAATACCGGGCGGCGTGCGCAACAGATTGCTGCGAATCCAGCGACTGGGGCGTGAGGCCTGCTCGATGGTGGCAGTGGCTTCGCTGTGAAACTCTTCCAGATAGAACTGGCGCGCGTTGTAGACCAGGGAGGCGACGTCCAGTGCGATGTTCGAGCCGCAGCGGCCGAGGCCGATCAGGTACACAGAGGGAAACTGCTGAATGCGGCTTCACTCGCCTTCGTCCAGCGGCTCGCCCAGCGGGAACACCATGTTGCGCAGGCCATCGAGGTTATCGAGGATGCGCTTGATATCGCGTTCGGTGAAATACAGATACTGCTCGCCGCTAACGCTGTGCCCCGGCAGCGCGGGCGGCGCCAGCAGGTTGTCGGCGATATCGGCCAGGGTGGCTACCTTTGCGGGGGCTGCGGCGTTTCCATCAGTGACAGTCCGGCGAGTCAGCGGGGTATTGGCCATTGGCCATAAAATGACCAAGCCCATAGATTCTAGCGTGGGAAAAGTACTTTGCCTTATTCCCTACAGATATGAGCTGCTTTGGCTGAGCAGTTTCACGCTGCGGATAAAGCAGGCGAATGGCAGTGGCCTGCCCTGCACAGGGCGTACTCGCCGCAGGCAGTGCGCTGCGGGGGGCGGTAGGAGAGAGGGCGCCCCATGGGAACGGGGGCGCCGGGTGCACTTTGGAGGCAGGGTGCACTGTCAGTCTCAGGGCACCAGCAGAATCTTGCCGTCGCGCTCGCCGCTGGCCGCCGCCGCGACAGCGTCCTTGATGTGTGCCAGGTCATAGGTCGCCGCGACGCGGGTCTTCAGCTTGCCGCTGGCGATCAGTTGCACCAGTTCGCCGAACACCTTCATCTGCTGCGCCGGGCTGGCCTGCTGGAACCACTTGGCCAGCCAGAAACCGCGCAGGGTCACGTCACGGAACACGAAGGCGGCGGGAGAGACCTGGCAGGCCTGGCCGCTCATCATGCCGTAGTTCACCAATACGCCGCCGTTGGCCAGCACTGCGGCCAGGTTGTCGGTGCTGACGCCGCCGACCGCATCGATACCCAGGTGAACTTCGGCGCCGCCAGTCGCTGCGCGCACACGCTTGGCCAGATCCGGGCCGTCCACCAGCACCAGGTCACCGCCCTCGGCCTCGACAGCGGCAATGGCCGAATCACGGCGTACCACGTTGATGGTCTTGAAACCGCGCAGCTTGGCCAACTGAATCAGGTAGCTGCCGACGCCGGAGTTGGCGGCGTTCTGGATCACCCAGTCGCCCGGCTTGAGGTCGACAAATTCGCTGAGCAGCAGCGAGGCGGTTGGCGGGTTGACGGTAAGCATGGCCAGTTGCAGCGGGTCGGCATCCGGCAGCGGGATGAGTTTCTCTGCCGGGGCGTTCAGGGCCGTGACCCAGGTACCGCAGCCGACCGGCAGCAACACGGTCTGGCCGACCTTGAAGTTGCTGACGCCTTCACCAAGTGCCTCGACCTTGCCGACGCCTTCGTTGCCGCCCACGGCCGGCAGTGGCGGCAGCATGCCGTAGGCGCCGGTCAGGGTCAGTATGTCGGACGGGTTGATCGGTGCAGCCAATACCTTGACCCGCACCTGCCCGGCAGCGGGCTCCGGCAGTTGCAGTGGCACTGCGCTGATCACGTCTTGCGGTACCGGGCCGCGCTGTTGGTATTCGGCTTTGAGCATGGTCTTGGTCTCCTGAAGGCAGGCGCAAAATGCGTGCAGCCAGTCTAGCCTCGATAGGGCAAAGCGGAATGAATCAGCCGGCATCCACTCTGCTTATGAAGGTAGTCAGGCGTCTATGCTCTGGCGGGTCCGATAACGAGGTAGACGATGGCCAGATGGTGGCTGGGATTGATGTTGGCGTGCCTGAGCGCAACGGTTGCGGCCGAGGTGCTGCATGTCGGCTTTGGTACGCACAAGCCGCCTTATGTCTACGAAGGTGAGCCGCGCGGCCTGGAATATGAGCTGGTGGAGCGTGCTGCGCGCAATGCCGGTTTTGAGTTGACCGCCTATTACGCGCCCATGGAGCGTCTGCACCTGATGCTGCGCCGTGGTGAGATCGACGCCATCACCACCACTCATGAGCGCAGTGGCGTGCAGGCCTTCTATTCGGACGTCTACATCCATTACCAGAACGTGGCGGTGGCGCTGGCCAAGCGCGGATATCGCATCGAGCAGATCGCTGACCTCGGCCAGTACGCGGTCAGTGCCTTCCAGCGTGCACGACTGCTCATGGGCCCCGAGTTCGAGCGCATGGCCATGAACAATCCGCGTTACCGTGAGGAGGCGCTGCAGATCAATCGCAATCGCCTGCTCTACAGCGGCCGCACCGATGTGGTGGTGGGCGACAAGCGCATCATCCGCTACCTGGACCGCGAGGTGGATGATCAGGTCGACGTGACCCAGCCACTGGCCTGGTTCGATATTTTCCCACCGACGCCATACCGAGTCGGCTTCCGCCGGGACGAACAGCGTCGGCGTTTCGACGAGGGCCTTCGTATGCTCAGAGAGAGCGGCGACTACCAGCGTATCGAGCGGCGCTACCTGACGGACTGAAACCTGAGGAAACTTTTGCGGGGCTGCCACGGCTCAGGGGCTGTTGCACTATGGCCGCTTGTCTGACGCATGGAGACGCCACGATGCCGCGCCTGAAACCCCTCGCAGTCCTTGGTCTGCTCGCCCTGTTCGGTTATCAGTACAGCTTCGCCGAAGACCGCCAACTGAGCTCCGAGCTGGGGCCATTGAACGTTCACACCGTCGCCGAAGGTCTGGCCAACCCCTGGGCCGTCGCCTTTCTGCCGGATGGCAGGGTTATCTGGTCAGCGAGCGGCCAGGTGCCTTGCGTCGGGTAAGCACCGATGGGGAAGTGTCCGAGCCGCTGCGCGGCGTGCCCAAGGTCTTCGCCGTCGGCCAGGGCGGCTTGCTCGACGTGGTGCTGTCGCCTGACTTCGCCGAGGATCGCCTGGTCTATCTGGCCTACGCCGAGGAGGGCGACGGCGCCGCAGGTACGGCCGTAGGGCGCGGCAAGCTGTCGGCCGATGCCATGGCGTTGGAAGGCTTCGAGGTGATCTTCCGCCAGCAACCCAAGCTGTCCAGTGGCACGCACTTCGGCTCGCGGCTGGTGTTCGACCGCGACGGCCATCTGTTTATCGCCCTGGGCGACAACAACAATCGCCCTACCGCGCAGGACCTCGACAAGCTGCAAGGCAAGCTGGTGCGGATCTTCCCGGACGGGCGCATTCCTGAGGACAACCCCTTCACCAGCCGCGACGGCGCGCGCAAGGAAATCTGGTCCTACGGCCATCGCAATCAGCAGGGCGCGGCACTCAATCCCTGGAGTGGCCGCTTGTGGACCCATGAACACGGCCCACGTGGTGGCGACGAAATCAACATTCCCGAGGCCGGCAAGAACTACGGCTGGCCGCTGGCGACGCATGGCATCAACTATTCGATGCTGGCGATTCCCGAGGCCAAGGGCAAAACCGTGGAGGGCACCGAGCCGCCGCATCATGTCTGGGAAAAATCACCGGCCATCAGCGGCATGGCGTTCTACGATGCCGAGCGTTTCCCGGCCTGGCAGCACAACCTGTTCATCGGTGCGCTCTCCGGTCAGGCGCTGATTCGCCTGCAGCTCGACGGCGACAAGATCACCCATGAGGAGCGGTTGCTGGAATCGCTGAACGCACGGGTACGCGACGTACGGCAGGGGCCGGACGGCTATATCTATGTGCTGACGGATGCGCCGAAAGGGCAGTTGCTGCGCCTGGGGCTGGCGAGCGAATAATGAGGGAGGGGCTGGGTGCGCAATGCGCACCCGAAGCGATCACTTCTTGCTGATGGTGATCTGGCGAGTGCCGCCGTAAGTCTGGCCGCTGACGCCCTTGGCGATCTGCTGGATCTCGCCGCCGCCCTGCAGGAAGGCTGCAATCTGCGCCTCGATGGACTCGCGGGTTTCCACGGCTGGGGCGGGTTTGCTGACTTTGCTGGAGGAGGACTTCACGCGCAGGGTGGCCATGACCTTGATCTCTTTCAGAAGGGCGGCCGGCCATTATGCCTCAATCAGCTCCTTTCTGCTTGGTTAATCGCTCTGGTGAATAGCATAAGGCTGCGCCTGGCCAGCTTTTCGCGGCAACTTATGGCTTGTTTCCCAGCCACTTACACCACCATTCGACCGGTCGTCGATTCGCTACGACGCCGGCCCGGTCGCGGATTAACTCGGGTAGAATGGCCGGCTGTTTTGGTGAGGTGAAACGCGATGGCCTTGATTGGGCGGATGAATTCTTTGCAGGTGGTCAAGCACACCGACTTCGGTCTGTATCTGGACGGTGGTGCGGACGGCGAAATCCTCCTGCCCAAGCGCTACATCCCCAAGGACACGCCGAGCGAAGTCGAGGACTGGCTCAACGTGTTCCTCTACCTCGACAGCGAAGACAAGCTGATCGCCACCACCTTAAAACCGAAGATCCAGCTCGGTGAGTTCGCCAGCCTCAAGGTGGTGGACATCAACCGCGTCGGCCTGTTCTTCGACTGGGGCCTGCCCAAGGACCTGCTGCTGCCGCATTCCGAAGAGAAGCGCCCCCTGCAGATCGGCGACTACTGCGTGATCTACCTCTATCTGGACAAACGCACCCGCCGCCTCACCGCCACCGCGCGCCTGGATCGTCACCTGGATAAAGTGCCGGCCAACTACCAGGTCGGCCAGGAGGTCGACCTACTGGTGGTCGAGCGTACTGATCTCGGCTTCAAGGCCATCATCGACGGCAAGCACTGGGGCCTGATCCACAAGAACGAGCTGTTCAAGTTCATCCGCAGCGGCATGCGCGAGAAGGGCTACATCAAAGAGCTGCGCGCCGACGGCAAGATCAGCCTGAGCCTGCAGCCCATCGGTCATGAAGCCGCCAGTGGCCTGGCCGAGCAGATCATCGAACGCCTGCGTGCGCAGGGCGGCGTGTTGGCGCTGGGTGACAAGAGCCCGCCGGAACTGATCTCCGAGCATTTCCGGGTCAGCAAGGGCAACTTCAAGAAGGCCATCGGTGGCCTCTACAAGCAGGGGCTGATCCGCATCCACGACGACCGCATCGAACTACTCGACAGCTGATGCTCCAGCGACTTGAGCGCGAGCGTGGCAACTCGCATAATGCCGACGTTTTCCCGCCGGTGTAGCTCAGTCGGTAGAGCAGCGCACTCGTAACGCGAAGGTCGTAGGTTCGATTCCTATCTCCGGCACCATTTCCAGCAAAGGGTCAGCTTCGGCTGACCCTTTGTCGTATCAGTGCTGAAAATTCCCTCGCGTTGCTGTCAAAGCCGGTGTGATGATGATTTTCGGCTCAGGCGCGTGACGTCTGGCCCTGACTCAGATGGGAGTTGCTCATGTTCATTCGTTCCCTCGTATTGATCCTGGCGACGGCGTTCGTCAGCGCTGCGTTCGCTGATCAGCCGCAGACCATTCGGGTCATTCCCAAGAGCTACGTCAGCCCCGGTGCCAGTGGCAGCGTCTCGGGCTCGTCCAGTTATCAGCAGCACAATCTCTACGGCGGTCAGCGTTTGCCGCAGGGCAGCGTGCGTCAGGAAAACAGTTATGGCAGCTATTCCAGCGAAAGCCGTGGGGGCATCCGCCAGAGCACCGAATACCCGGGCGGGCTGATCATTGAGCGTCAGCCAGGCAGTGGCAGTTATCAGCAGCAGCGTAGCCGCTGACGCCTCAGTGGCTGGTGGCAGCCTTGCTCTGACCGTTTGGCGCGTCGGCGATCACCGCGCGATTGCGTCCCTCGCTCTTGGCGCGGTACAGGCATTCATCGGCGCGCTGCAGCCAGTTTTCCCAATGCTCGCCGCTATGCAGAATGGCGCCGCCGATGGAGACGGTGACCGCGCCGCCCGGGCTCTGCAGTTCACTGGCGACCTTGTCCAGCAGATGCCGTGCGGCAGTGCGCAGACCCTCTGTGTCGGTGTTGGGCAGCAAGAGCAGAAATTCTTCACCACCGAAGCGAAACAGGCGGTCTTCCTTGCGCGAGCAGCGCATGATCAGTTCAACGAAGGCCACCAGTACCTGGTCGCCGACATGATGGCCAAAGCGGTCGTTGATCTGTTTGAAGTGATCCAGATCCATCACCAGCAAGCCGTAGCTGTCGCTGTGGCGGCGATGGCTGGCCATGGCAATCTTCAATTCTTCGTTCATCGCCCGGCGGTTGCGCGCGCCGGTCAGCGGATCATGAATGGCCAGTGATTGCAGCTGGTCGCGCTGGTTGCGGGTGCGGAAGGCGAAGATGAAGCTGAGCACGCTGGCCATCATGCAGGTGACCAGGAACGACACCATCTGGTAGTGGCTTTCGAACACGCTGCCGGGTATCAGCAGAGCATGGCTGGTCAGGCTGCCCAGAACCAGCGAACTGGCGAGCAAGGCCTTGCCAGGGGTGACCATGAAGAAGTTGAACAGGATCAGCGGATAGATCCAGAACAGGCCATTGACCCCCAGATTGATGACGATCAGCGTGGCGGCGATAGAGAACACGGCTGCCAGGAAAATGCCAGGTTTGACCGTATCCCGGGTGAGCCAGGCATAGCGCACGGCAAAGAGCGTGGACAGGACGATGATGGTGTCGGCGATACCGACCAGGTAGTTGCCTTCCAGCAGGCGGTAGACGGCATAGGGCGAGATGCCGATCACGCCGAAAAGTCCCATCAGGGTGATGATCGACAGCTGAAAGTCATTGCGCAGGCGTTTGAGCAGGCGAGCGGTCTGGGTCGGCATGGCATTACTTTTCGTTGTTATGACGCAAGCATGCAGAGCATGGACCGCTAATGGCAAGGGGCATTCCTGGGCAAAGTGCCAGTATTTTCGCCCAGACCGACAGGCTGCTCAGTGGATGCGCAGCGAGGCAAGCGATTTGTTGCGCTGATAGCGGGTCAGCCGCACGGCCAGCTCGGTCGGCAGGCCTTGACAGTCCTCGAAGCCCAGGCGCTGATAGAAGCTGCGCAGCTCGGGATGACAGAACAGCCAGACTGGCTCGGGATGTAGCGCCAGGCTGTGACTGAGCAATGCCGCTGCCACGCCTTGGCGCCGCAGCGCGGGGGCGACGAACAGGCCAGTCAGCCACTCTCCTCCCGCTACAGGGCGAAGGCTCAGGGTTGCGACGATCTCGCTGGCGTTTTCCGCCACCCACAGTTCATCCCCCGCCTGGCTGCGCATCGGCGAGCGGTGGTCGCGGTAGAACTTGTCGACCAGAGGTCGCAACTGCAGGGGCAAGCGGCGAAAACGCGGTGAGGTCATGGGTTCAGGTGGCGGATCTGGCGGCTTATTTAACCATCGTATTTTGGTTAACGGTTGCGCATTTACGGCCTTGCGGGCGGTGACAGCCCGTTCGTGGCGCCGCATCATGGGCAATCGCATTTTGCTCAAGGATTCGCCGCGTGTCTCAGCCTTCCCCTGTATCCGTGGTCTTCGCTGCGCAGAGCGTTGCCGGCCAGGTACGCACGCATAACGAGGATGCCCTGGCCTGCCGTCCCGATCTGGGGCTGTGGGCGCTGGCCGATGGCATGGGCGGGCACGCGCGTGGCGAGGTGGCCAGTGCCCTGGCGCTGGAGGAACTGGTGGGCGCCCTGCAACAGGGCGAGGAGCTATTTGCAGCGGTGCATGCAGCCCACCTGGCTATCGCCGCGGCGGCGCAACCTGTTGCGGGCGAGGCGGGTATGGGCAGTACGCTGGTTGCCGTGCGCCTGAACGGGGATGAGTTCGAGCTGGCCTGGGTTGGTGACAGCCGCGCCTATCGCATCGGCAGTGAACATATCGAGCAGCTCAGTCACGACCACAGCTGGGTCCAGGCCATGGTCGACGTTGGCCGGATGAGCGCCGAGGAGGCGCGTGAGCACCCGCGCCGCAACGTGATTCTGCAGTGCCTGGGGCAGGTCGGGCAGGCGCCTGAAGTCGGTCTGCTGCGCGTCCGACTGGCGCCGGACGAATTGCTGCTGCTGTGCAGCGACGGGCTGACCAGCGAGCTGGACGACGCTGCCATCCAGCGCTGTTGCGCTGAGGCGGCCACGCTCGAAATGATGGTCGAGCAACTGGTGGGGCTGGCCAATAGCCATGGCGGCAGAGACAATATCAGCTGTATCGTCCTGGGCCTTGGCCCGGCTGCCGAACCCCGTGAAGCGTCGCCCCCCGGTCTGCTGCGCAAGCTGTTCAAATCCCTTCAACCCTGAGCGCCAGTCGAGCCGCATGAGTCAGCCTTCCATCAGCGTACCCGGTTACAGCATTCATCACCGCCTGGGCAAAGGCGGCATGGCCGAGGTCTATCTGGCTACCGAGCAGGCGCTGCAGCGCCAGGTGGCGCTCAAGGTGCTGTTGCATCGCGAGGACGCAGCCTTCACTCAGCGCTTCATCAAGGAAGGCCATACCGTCGCCTCCCTGCAGCATCCTTCGATCATCACCATCTACCGCATCGACCAACTCGACGATGGTCGCCATTTTCTCGCCATGGAGTACCTGGCAGGTGGTGATCTGGCCCAGTACAAGGGCCAGCGCCTGGAGCCGGCGCGTGCATTGCGCATCGTCCGGCAGATCGCCAGCGCCCTGGCGCTGGTGCACGACAAGGGCCTGGTGCACCGCGATATCAAGCCCGGCAACATCCTGTTTCGCGACGATGGCACTGCGGTGCTCAGCGATTTTGGCGTGGCCAAGGAGCTGCAGCTCGACAGCGAACTGACCCAGTCGGGCATAGCCGTCGGCAGCCCGGCCTACAGCAGCCCCGAGCAGGCGCAGTGTCAGGCGCTGGACGCACGCAGCGACATCTACAGCCTGGGCGTGATCCTGCTGGAGATGCTCAGCGGGCATAACCCCTTTCGCGGCAGTAACTACACCCAGACCCTGATGAACCAATTGCAGCTACAGGCGCCGCCGCTTCCGGAGTCGCTGGGCGAGCTGCAGTGGCTACTCGACCGCATGCTGGCCAAGGACCCGGAAGATCGCTTCGCCGACTGCCACGTGCTGCTGGCCAGCCTCGATGAGCTGCAGGACGCCGATCAGGACCAGACCCGTCTTAGCCCGGGCGTCAGCCTGCCGCCTCGTCCACCCCGGCGGCGCTGGCTGCCCTGGGCCGTGCTCGGCCTGCTATTGCTAGCTGTGAGTAGCGCAGGTGGCTACTACTGGCAGCTGCAGCAGCGCATCGCCGGGTTGCTCGCGCTGGCTGAAACGCGTTTGAGCGAGGGGCACCTGCTGACCCCGGCGCAAGACAACGCCGACTATTACTTTCGCCAGGCGCTGGCCCTGGACGAGGACAACGCCCAGGCCAGCGATGGCCTGCAGCGCGTGCTGCAGGCGCGTATCCAGCAGTATCTCGACCTGGCCGAGCAACGCCTCGGCGAGGGCTTGCTGATCCTGCCCGAGGACGACAGTGCGGTGTATTACTTTCGCCAGGTGCTTGGCTGGGAGCCCGACAACCTGCTGGCCCGGGCTGGCATCAATCGCGTGGCGCAGCGTTTTATCGAGCAGAGTGAGGCGGCGTATGCCCGGCGCGAGTACAACCTGGCGCTTGAGCAGATCAAGCAGGGTCTCGAGGCAGAACCCGACAACGAACGGCTGCTGGCCCTTTATGACAGCCACGAGCAGCGCGTGCGGCAGGCGGCGAGCCGCCCACGCAGCGCTCAGCCGGCCCAGCAGAACCCGATCAAGCGCTTGCTGAACAATCTATTCGACTGACCCGAGGCGACCACGATGCTCAGACTGCAGTTCCTGGATAACCGCCAAGCGCCGGTCTGGCTGACCGACGAACGCCTGACCATCGGCCAGGACAGCCGCAACCAGCTGGTGCTTGGCGATGCCGGAATCGCCAGCTTCCACGCCGAGATCCGCCAGGATCACGGCTACTACTACCTGAGCGATGCCGGTCAAGGCGCCACCTGGGTCAACGACCAGCGCGTCGGTACACGCTTTCAGCTGCGCGACGGTGATCGCCTGCGCCTGGGCGCCGTCGAGCTGCAGCTGGTCAATCCGGCGAAACGCGTGGCCAGGCCGGAAGCGGCGGCTCCGCGCTGGTTTCTGCAGGTGATCCAGGGCGAACACCAGGGGCGCAAGTTTCATGTCCACGGCTCGATGACCTTCGGCCGCTCGAGCAAGTGCGAGCTGTGCTTCAGCGATCTGGAGCTGTCGCGCCGGCATTGCGAGTTCTTTCTCAAGGACGACGTACTGGAGGTCAAGGACCTTGCCTCGGCCAACGGCGTGCTGGTCAACCAGCAGAAGGTCCGAACCGCCGTGCTGCAACCGGGCGATCAGTTGAAGATGGGCTCGGTGACGCTGCTGGTGATCGGGCCGAAGGTGAACGTGAGCGATGCGCCCGACGAGGATGCCACCCAGTTCATGCGTGTGGCGGACCTGCCGCCTGCGTTGGCCGCCAGGGCGGCTGGCGGCGGCGCCACGCAGATCGCCCCGGCGCCGCAGGTAGCAGCGCGTGCCAGCGCCAAGGCAGCGCCGGCGGCGGCCAATCCGCTGCGTGCGGCTCAGGCCAAGCCGGCCCCCCTTGCCGCGCCACCTGCGGCCAGTGCGGGCAAGCTGTGGCTGGGTGGGATCGTACTGCTGCTGATCGGCGTAGGCCTCGGTGCTGTCGCCATGCGGCTATTGGGCTGAGGCGGGGCGCGTCACCCGATAGAACCGGCATGGCGGGTTGCACCCGCCCTACGGGGTAGCGCTCGTGTCGTAGGGCGGGGGTACCCCGCCGTTGTGGTCCCGGTGGGTTGGTGCGCACCGAATGCCTCGAAACACGCTGAATCTCAGGCCGGCGTCAGGCGTCGCCGCTCCGCACGGATCTCCGGCAAATCGCTGCGGCGCAGATAGACGCGCAGCGGCTCGCTAAGATTCACTCGGTCATCGATGCGCTGTTCCTGTAGCCAGGCCAGGCGCTGGCGATCCAGGCGCATCAGTTCGCCCTCGTCAGCGTGCCAGACGTATTCGCAGGTAGGCGTGATGGTGTCGGCCGGTACGTCGAGACCGAAGCTGTCTTCGGAGAATCGCAGCAGGTACTGCTCGGTCTTGGCGTTGAAGCCGACGAAACCCTGCAGCTGGTCGGCGGCCTCGCAGATTTGGGCGGACGTGATACTCATGGCAAACCTCGTTTTCTGTGGGGTTTGCAGGCAAGGCGAATGGTTTTGTTTATCGGCGCAGCCTAATCGCTGGTGCTGTCACCCGCGTTGTCGTGGATCAAGAAACTGCCGTCAGCGGTTTTGATGCCGTGAGCGACGCTCTTACACAGACGGCAGCCGTTTCAGGGCCGGCAGCACCTGATCGCGCAGCAGTAGCGCCAGGTCATCGGGCAGGGGCTGGGCGGTGTCGAGCCAGCGCAGTTCTTCCAGCTCTTCGAGCAGCTCACGTTCGAGCGCCGACAGTGCGTCTTCGTCCGCTTCACGTTTACCGCCAGGCAGCATGAAGAATCGGGTGTTGCGCTTGCGCACGAGCAGCAGGCGGCCTTGTTCTTCGAACAGGCAGGCTGCGGCGATATGCAGGGTAGTTTTCATGGGGGCAGGCACTGAGCGGATGGCGTCTCCGGCGAAACTGCGCAACGCACGTTGCACAGTTTCGCCCCGGGGCGGGGCTCCTACAGAGGGCGGAAGCCTTGCCTGACGTGGGCGCCGGTTCAGGGCGCCCAGCGAACATCAGCCAGCGAGGCCGACATAGACGTTCTGCACGTCGTCGTGGCCATCGATGGCCTCGAGGAAGGCTTCGACTTCTTCCATCTGCTCCGGCGTCAGGCTGTTTACCGGGTTTTTCGGGCGGTAGCCGAGCTTGGCCGAGTTGACGGTGAAACCCTGTTCCGGCAGTGCCTTGCACACGGCGTCGAGGTCGGTCGGGTCGGTGATGAACAGGGTCGAGCCCTCGTCATCGGGCACGAAGTCCTGGGCGCCGGCTTCGATGGCCGCCAGCTCCGGGTCAGCGCCTTCTTCGGTAGTGGCTTCGATCAGGCCAACGTGGTCGAAGTCCCAGCTGACCGAGCCGGAAGCGCCGAGCTGGCCCTTGCGGAACAGCACGCGAATCTCGGCGACGGTGCGGTTGACGTTGTCGGTCAGGCACTCGACGATCACCGGCACCTGATGCGGGGCGAAGCCCTCGTACTGGGTGCGCTCGTAGTTGATTACTTCACCGGAAAGGCCCGCACCTTTCTTGATGGCACGCTCCAGGGTGTCCTTGGGCATAGAGGCTTTCTTGGCCTGGTGCACGGCCAGGCGCAGCTTGGGGTTCATGTCCGGGTCGGCGCCGTTACGCGCGGCGAGCATGATTTCCTTCACCAGCTTGCCGAAGATCTTGCCTCGGGCATTGGCGGCTGCTTCTTTGGGTTTGGCTTTCCACTGGGCGCCCATCTGGGGTCTCCTGGCCGAGAAGTGAGTCGGCGTCAGGCCCTGGTACGCCTGACGATCGGATAGGCTGCGGATTCTAGTGCCTTGCGCGGCTATCGGCACCTGCAATTTCAGCCGGCGGACTCAGAGGTAGCGCCAGATCAACTGTACGCCCGCCAGCAGAATGCCCAGCCGGGCGATGCGGTAGAACCACAGGTGGTTGACCCGCGATTGCAGCCACAGGCCGCTCCACACGCCCAGTGGCACGATGGGAGCGAGCATCAGACTGAGCAGCAGGTTTTCCTGGGTGAACTGACCCAGCGCCGCGTAGGGAAACAGCTTCGCCGCGTTGGTCAGCAGGAAGAACAGGTTGATGGTGGCGACGAAACGCACCTTTTCCAGTTGCTGCGGCAGCAGGTGCATCATCACCGGCGGGCCACCGGCGTGGGCGACGAAACTGGTGAAGCCGGCCAGGCTCGACAGCAGTGTGCCGCGTCCTTTATGCAGCGGGCGAGGTGCCTGGTTGCCAACTACCAGGCCGAGCCCGACGAAGATAATGGCGATGGCGCCGATCAGCAGGCCGATGGCGCGTTCGTCGAACAGACCGAAAGTCATCGAGCCGATGGCGATGCCGATGACCGCGCCCGGCAACATGACCTTGAGATTGGCCACATCCCACTTGCCCCAGTAGGCCTTGAGGCCCACCACATCGGCCAGGCAGAGAATTGGCAACATCACCGCCACCGCCTGTTTCGGCGACGTGGCCAGTGCCAGCAACGGCACGGCGATGCCGCCCAGAGCGCCACCGAAGCCACCCTTGGACAGCCCGGTGAGAAACACTGCCGGCAAGGCGAACAGAAGGAAATCGTGCAGAGTCATGGGTTTGGCGTACCACTACAGAAGCGCGCAGGTTAGCAGCCGGCAGTGGCTGTGTGGCTTTTTTACTCGGCCTCTGTGTCTGTCTGCTGCGGGGTGAGGCTGTTCTAATGCCGGCTCACTCAATTCGAGGTTCGTGCTCATGACACCCAAGGATCTGCTGCTGGCGCTGCTGGTGATCATCGTCTGGGGGCTGAACTTCGTGGTGATCAAGGTCGGTCTGCACGGCATGCCGCCGATGCTGATGGGCGCTCTGCGTTTCATGCTCGCGGCGTTTCCGGCGATCCTCTTCGTGCGCCGGCCGCAGGTGCCGCTGCGCTGGATGCTGGCCTATGGCATGACCATTTCAGTGGGGCAGTTCGCCTTTCTCTTCTACGCCATGTATGTCGGCATGCCGGCTGGCCTGGCGTCGCTGGTGCTGCAGTCGCAGGCGTTCTTCACTCTGTTTTTCGCTGCGCTGTTTCTCGGCGAGCGGCTGCGCGGCAGCAACCTGTTCGGCCTGCTGGTGGCGGCCAGCGGCCTGGTGTTGATCGGCCTGCAGGGCGGGCAGGCAATGACCCTGGCCGGCTTTGCCCTGACTATCGCCGCTGCCTCGATGTGGGCGCTGGGTAACGTGGTCACGCGCAGGCTGGGCAAGGTCAATCTGGTTGGCCTGGTGGTCTGGGGCAGCCTGATCCCGCCGCTGCCGTTTCTGGCGTTATCGCTGTGGCTGGAAGGCCCGGAACTGATCAGCCAGTCGCTGCGTAGTCTCAGCCTGGACTCGCTGCTGGTACTGGCTTACCTGGCATTCGGTGCCACCATTCTCGGTTACGGGCTCTGGAGTCGTCTGCTGTCGCTTTACCCGGCCAGCCAGGTGGCGCCGTTTTCGCTGTTGGTGCCGGTGGTGGGTATCAGCTCCTCGGCGCTGCTGCTGGGCGAACGTCTCGGCGGATTGCAGATGGTCGGTGCGGCGCTGGTCATGGCCGGTCTGCTGATCAACGTCTGGGGCGGGCGCTTGCTCGATAGCTGGCGGCAACGGGCTCCAGGGGCTGTTTGACACGCTTGTGGCGGGTACGATACGACAGATTCTGTCGCATGCCAGTGAGTTAAGCGAAGAAGATGAGTGTGTAGGAGCCAGCTTGCTGGCGATCCGGTGTATGCAGCCTACTTACACAAGGCATCGCCGGCAAGCCGGCTCCTACGGACTTATAGCGCTGAGGGCGGTGTTTACGGAATCAACATTAGGCTTGCGGAGGCTGCTCCGGCAGGCGTTCGAGGATCTGGTCCAGGCGTTGCTGGATGCGCTGATCGATCTTTTCGTGCAGGCGCATGATTTCCAGTTCGGCGCGCAGGTTCACCTCGAAGTCCAGGCGTGCGGCCAGGCGATCCTTTGCCGCCTGGCGGTTCTGGCTCATCATGATGATCGGCGCCTGGACGGCGGCCAGGGTCGACAGCATCAGGTTGAGGAAAATGTAAGGGTAGGGGTCGAAGGCCATGCCGAAGTGAGAGAGCACGTCGGTGTTGAGCAGCATCCAGCCGAGCATGGTCAGTGAAAAACAGATGATGAAGGTCCATGAGCCGCCGACCGATGCGACCCTGTCGGAAAGCCTCTCGCCGAAAGATGACTGTTCATCCGACGCGTCGGCAGCATCGCGGCTGATGGGGCGACGCTGGCGAATCTGTTCGAGCACATGGCTTTCTTCCGGCTCCAGTTCGTGGGGGGCTTTGCCGAGCAGGGTCTGGGCGAGTTTTTGCAGCGGGTGCGAGGTGTCGCTGCTCATCGTGACTGCTCATTTATGGCTGACAGTAGCAGGGATGCTGAATCGCTCCGGCTGACTTGTCACCTGTCCGCTGCATCCTGGCGTGCTGCACTTTCCAGGCGGTTGCGACCATTGGCCTTGGCCCGATACAGCGCCTGGTCCGCTGCGTCGATCAGGCTCAGAGCGCTTGTGGCGCTGTCCTGGGTGCCGGGGCTCAGGCTGGCCAGGCCGATGCTCACTGTAATTCTCTGGAATGGACTGTTCTCATGCGGCAGTGCGCTGTGCTCCAGGTTTGCCATGAACGCGAGAGCGATGGCTTCGGCGCCCTCGCTACTGGTGTTCGGCAGAATCACGGCCAGCTCTTCGCCGCCGTAGCGTGCCGCCAGGTCGCCGGGGCGACGCATGCAGCGCTGGAGCAGGTCGGCGACGCTGCGCAGGCATTCGTCACCCGCCAGGTGGCCGTAGTGATCGTTGTAGCGCTTGAACAGGTCGATATCGAGCAGCATCAGGGTAAGGTCTGAACCCTGGCGCTGCGCACGGCGAATTTCCACTTCCAGCGTCTGGTCGAAGCTGCGACGATTGGCCAGGCCGGTCAGGGCGTCCTGCGAAGCCAGTATTTCCAGGCGGGCATTGGCGTCGAGCAGTTCTTCCCGGGCGCTGAGCAGTTGGCGCTCGGCGCGCGAGCGACGGTGCATGTCGACAAGTAGCCGCAGGCCGATGATGGCGACGGCGAGCAGCAGGATCAGAACCACCGTGGCGAACAGTCGTGCATCACGGCGCCAGGCCGTTAGTGCCTCATCGCGACCCAGCGCTACCACAGTGATCAGGGGGAGGTTGCTGTTATGGCGGAACGCGTACAGGCGCTCGATGCCATCGATGCGGGAGACCTGTGTGGTCGTGGCCTGTTGCCGTTCGCGTAATGTCTGAAAGATCGGCGAGCTCGACCAATCCAGCCCCACATCCTGTTCACGGAAGGGCTGGCGAAACAGCAGGGTGCCATCGCTGGTTGAGAGGCTCATCGTGCCTTGCTGGCCCAGATCGAGGCTGCCGAACAGCTGGAGGAAATGCTCCACGCTCAACGTGATGGCCACCGCGCCGGAGAAATTGCCGTCGGTATCGTTCAGGCGCCGGCTGACGGTGAATATCCACTCGTGCGCCAGGCGGCTCTTGATGGTCGGGCCGATGAACGTCTCGGGCGAGGGATTGTCGCGATGATGGATGAAGAACGCACGATCAGCGGCGTTCGGGCGCGCATTGATATCGCCCCGCGATACCAGCAGGCGGTCACCCTTGGCGTTGTAGATGATGATGGTGCTGGCCAGCTTGAGCACCCGGCTCTGTTCCTGCACGACCTGCTGCAGGCGATCGAGATGTGCCCGACCCTTGCCTTCCTGCTCCAGGCGTTCTGCCAGCTCCACCAATACCAGCTCGGATTGGCGAATCACCCCTTCGCTGTAATTGTCCAGGGCACGCGCCAGGTTGAGATTGGCCACGTTCAGATCATGCAGGGCACGCTCGCGGGAAAACCAGATCTGCCAGGCCGTCAGCAATGCCAGCGACAGGCATATGAACACCAGCAGGATGAAGGTGAGGCGGGTACCGCGTTTCATAAAGGCAGAGCCCTGCCGTGTGACTGAACAGCGTGGTTAACGGAAAAACCACCGGCGGGTTAATGCCAGTCAGTTAAGGCTGTACGCGTTTGGCTCCCCTCCCCCGTTTACGGGAGAGGGGCTGGGGGAGAGGGCCGAAATACCGCGAAACGGCCATCTACCCCTCTCCGAACGTGCCTCGCCAGAGGGGCGAGGGGACTGATCGTAGGCAGTCGGCGCTTAACTGATCAGCATTAACCGGCGGGTGGCTTTTCCATTGCGAGAGAATCAGTCCTGACGGCTGGTGACTTCCAGCAGGTGATAACCGAACTGAGTCTTGACCGGGCCTTGCACCACGCCGACCGGTGCGCTGAACACCACGGTATCGAACTCCTTGACCATCTGGCCCGGGCCGAAGGAGCCCAGATCACCGCCGCTACGGCCGGACGGGCAAGAGGAGTTGTCTTTGGCCAGTTGGGCGAAGTCGGCACCGCCTTCGATGGCGGCTTTCAGTTCGTTGCACTTGTCTTCGCTGGCAACCAGGATGTGGCGGGCAGTGGCGCGGGCCATGGGAGTACCTCCTATCAATGAAGGTGCAGAGCCTAGCGCAATCGCCTCGACAAGCAAACGGTCGGCCGTTCGTCCACCTGTCAGGAGCCGTTTCGGCGTCTGGCTTGTCCCATCTTCTGTAAGTGGGCATCTGCCCTGAACTCAGGCTTCACTGAGGAGACTTGCGGATGAACACCCTGAGCATCGACGGTTGGCGCAAGGCCGACAATGACAGCAAATCCATCCCTATCGGCACTCTGCAGTTCTATGTCAGCGAGTCGGAGCACTTGCGCCTGGAGCAGGCTGAGGAGCAACTGCAGCGCAGCGGCGTCCGGGACGCGATGATCGACGCAGACATGCGACGTTGGAGCTGGTCATGCCGGAGGGCTTCGGCCCACTGAGTGAATGCAAATGGCGCGTGTACCTTGGCGGCGAGGAGGGGCGTGGCCAGTTTCATCTGGTCGGTTACAGCGCCGAGGATGGCTGCCTGATCTACAGCAATGCGGTGATGGTCGATCTGCTGGGGTGACCGGCACAGGCAAAACCTTGCCCCGCGGTGGCAAGTCGCTGCCACGAATGTGTGTGCAACCCGCGTAGTGACTGGCCTGCAGCGGCTGGCCCGGAATCTGCTTTGCATCAGGCGAACGGATTTCGCGGAGGCCTCATGACCAGTATCAACAACAGCACGCCTGCCATGCTCAGCTACTACGGTAGCCAGCTCAACAATCGCTCGACTGCGTCCAGTGGCGAAGCCGACGGTCAGGCCAGTCAGGATCCAGTTGCCGACTTGCGGCGTTTTGCCAAACAGGTGGTGGCGCGCAGTGAGGGTGGACTACTACGCGCGATGAATGGTGGCGCGGCGCAGCCCAGCAATACCGTGCAGCGCAGTGGTGACAGTCAGCCGACTACGCCTTCGGTGATTCAATTGCCGGACGTAACGCAGCTCGATCGCGACGATGCCGCCAAGCTGCTGGCGCAGGTGCAGAAGATGGTGGATGCCGGCATGGATGGCAGCGTGCGCATCGCCGGTTACAACGGCGACCAGCAGACCGACTCGCTGGAAACCTACCGCCAGTGGCTGCAGGAAAAGGGCGGAGTCAGCATCTACGTCTGATCCGCAGCCGTTCAGCCCAGAATGGGTTCTACGTCCTCTCGGGTGATCACCCGGTTACGCCCGGCGCGCTTGGCCGCGTAGGTGCGCCTGTCTGCCGCCAGCATCAGCTCGTCCAGTGATTGCCCATCTACCCCGAAACAGGCCACGCCAGCGCTCAACGTCATGTGCAGCGTGGTTTCATCCACCGTCAGCGATTGCGCAACCAGGCGTTCGCGCAGGCTTTCGGCGATTTCCCGAGCTTGCGCTGCTTTGCTGCCTGGCAGCAGCACCGCAAATTCCTCACCGCCCAGGCGGCAGAACAGATCATTGACCCGTAAACGCTGCGCCAGCACCTTGGCGAAGTGAACCAGGGCACGGTCACCGACTTCGTGGCCAAAGCGGTCGTTGATCTGCTTGAAGTGGTCGATATCGACGAATACCAGCGAAAGCGGCGTGCCATTGCGCAACGCATGGGCACGCTCACGCTCGAATACCTCGGCCAGCTTCAGGCGGTTTGGCTGGCTGGTCAGAGAGCCGGTGGTCGCCTGCTCGGTCAGGCGCTGCTCATTGAGCAGGCGGCTGCGCTCGTAGATGTGCGCGAAAATCATCATCGCCAAGCTGGCGAGGCCGAGATTGGCGATGATCTCGACGTTTTGCAGCAATTCATCGGACGAAAACCGCTGACTGAAGACGAACAGGCCGACACCGACGAACACGATCGAGCCGTACATCCCCAGGCGCAACCCCAGTAATAGATAGCAGATGATCGGAATTGTCTGGATCCAGGCGAACACCGCGAAGGTAGTGGTGGTCTGAGACAGCGCCACAATCATGATGCTAAAGAACGGCAGCAGGTAAATTGCGGTCAATAGCTGCAGGTTGCGTGTTTTATCGATGATGGTCAGCAGATACAGCGACACCGCGGCATAGCCGATCTCCAGACCGGCCAGCAGCCAGTTGTCGTGCAACAGATTGACGACCGAGAAGAACAAACCGCCGCTCAAGGTGATCCATAGCAAGGCTTTGAGGACCAGGCGGCGATGTTGTTCGTTCTTGGCGAAGTAACCGGGTAGCAGTGTTCTCGAGCGGGAGAGACAAATGCGTAAATTGTTCGATGACGGCAGAGGGCGTCATGCAGGAACCCTGCCGTTGGGCCGCGATCCCAGTGTACGCGGGCGTTCGATGGGATTAGGAAACCGGCCATGATCCTGCGCCGGAAATTGCGTCAGAATCACGACGTTAGTTGGGAGAGGGCGGTATGACAACAATGGACAAATGGGGGTGGCAACGCTGCCTGCTGGCGCTGCTGCTGATGGGCATTTGCGGCGCGGCCCAGGCCGCTGAGGACCTTGCGCTGATCGAGATGATCAACAGCTATCGTAGCGAGGTGCAGCGCTGTGGCGTTCAGGCCTCCGAGCCACTGCCGCCGTTGACCAACGATCCACGCCTGATCCTGCCTGCCAACGGCACCGCGGATCTGCAGGATTCGCTGAGCGCGGCTGGTTACCCGTTGGTTAACGTACAGGCCATCACCCTCTCCGGCCCGCGCAATGCGCAGGCAGCCATGCAGGCATTGAGCGAGAGTTTCTGCCGCGTGCTGCTCGATCCGCAATTCATCGACATCGGCGTCAGCCAGCAGGATCGCGACTGGCGCATCGTGCTGGCCCGGCCGCTGCTCAGTGGGCGCCTGCAAACCTGGCAGACCGAGGGGGAAAGTCTGCTCTTGCTGATCAACTCTGCCCGCGCCGAGGCACGCCAATGCGGTGACCAGCACTTCGCTGCCACCGCGCCGCTGGTATGGAATGCCGAACTGGGGAGCGCCGCCGAGAGCCACAGCCGAGCCATGGCCAACGGCAACTTCTTCTCCCATCAAGGGCGTGACGGCCTGACGCCGGGTGACCGCGCGGAACTGGCGGGGTACAGCGGTACCAAGGTCGGCGAGAACATCGCCGCGGCGCTGGATACCACCGCCAAGGTGGTCGAGGGCTGGCTCGCCAGCTCCGGGCATTGCGCCAACATCATGAACCCGGAGTTCAGCGAGCTAGGCGCTGCCTATGCCAACGACCCGCAGAGCGATGCCGGCATCTACTGGACGGCGTTGTTCGGCGGGCAATGAGTGAGCGCCGGCTTCAGTTGACGCCGAACACCTGGGCCAGGTGCTGCTCGTAGCGTGCCACGTCGTGCTCGATGTTCGGCTCCTTCATCACGTCGTTGCAGATGAAGGTGGGCAGACCAGTCATGCCCAGGAACTCGTTGGCCTTGTGGAAGGGGAAGTACACCGCGTCCACGCCTTTGCCTTCGAAGAAATCGGTCGGGTCCTCGAAGGCCTGCACCGGGGCGTTCCAGGTCAGTGACAGCATGTACTGCTTGCCCTGAATCAGCCCGCCGCTGCCGTACTTCTGCGATGCATCGGAGCGGGTACGGCCGTCGTTGGCATACAGGCTGCCGTGGCCGGCGGTGAACACCTCGTCCAGATACTTCTTCACCGTCCAGGGTGCGCCCATCCACCAGCCGGGCATCTGGTAGATCACCACATCGGCCCAGAGGAATTTCTGTACTTCTTCTTCCACGTCGTAGCCGCCGTCGATGAAGGTGGTCTTGACGTCGAAGCCGGCGCGGTCGAGGAAGGCCACCGCCGCGTCGTGCAGGGTGCTGTTGTACTGGCCGTGGGAGTGGGCGAACGCTTTGCCGCCGTTGAGCAGGAGGATCTTTTTCATGGGGGTTCTCCAAAAATGTGGCGGCAGGTTATCGGGCCCTGCGCGTGCGAAACCCCCCGAAGTGATCAAATAATTGTTGACTGAAAATCATGAAAGGCTCGCCGAATGCTGCGTTAAGGTGAGGCATCTTCCCGCATCGAGGCGCTTGCATCCATGTACGGCTTCATCCTTCACGCGCACACCAGATCCGAGCAGGCCGAGGCCTTCGAGCAACTGTTCCGTGCTTACGTCGAACCCAGCCGCGCCGAACCCGGTTGCGTCGAATATCACATGCTGCGTGACGCCCAGGACCCGACCCTGTTCATCTTCTACGAGGTCTGGGCGTCGCCGGAGGCGCTGGCCGAACACACGGCACTGCCGCACATGCGCAAGTTCCATGACCAGCGCATGGACTATCTGCGTCGTGATTTCGAGATTCGCGAGATCGAGATGCTTAGCCCGGCGAGTGCCGCGCGGGCCTAGTTCGCGATCCGTAGGAGCCAGCTTGCTGGCGATTGTTGTGGTAGTCCGGATGCAATCCGGGACATACAGGCGCATGCCCCGGATTGCACCCGGGCTACCGGGAACTGGCGAGGCTGGGCTCAGTGGCTATAGCCCGGCTTCTGGCGAATGGTCTTGAGCAGGTCGTCCGGGCTGATGTGGCCGACCACCTGGGTCGCGGCGCTGCCCGGCTGCGGCAGATCGAGGATATGGCCCTTCATCTTGCCGATCACGTGCATCTCGCACGGCTTGCAGTCGAACTTCAGGGTCAGCACTTCATCGCCGTGTACCAGCTGCATTGGCGCCACCTTGGTGCGCACGCCGGTGACGCCCTTGGCCTGCTTCGGGCACAGGTTGAAGGAGAAGCGCAGGCAGTGCTTGGTGATCATCACCGGCACTTCGCCGGTTTCCTCGTGGGCCTCGTAGGCGGCGTCGATCAGCTGCACGCCATGGCGATGGTAGAAGTCGCGGGCCTTCTGGTTGTAGACGTTGTAGAGGAACGACAGGTGCGACTCCGGGTACACCGGCGCCGGCTCGGTCTCGGCCTTGCGGCTACCACGCGGATGGGCGGCCACGCGCGCTGCGGTCAGCGCCTCGATGGCCTCGCGGCGCAGCGCCTTGAGTTGCGAGTTGGGCACGAAGAACGCTTGCGGCGCATCCAGCGTCACGCTCTGGGCGTGGTAGATGGTGGTGCCTAGCTGGGTGAGCAGGTCGCGCAGGCCATCGAGCGCCTGTTCCGGCTTGTTGGCGACACCGAACGGGCCGGGCAGGGCGACGTCGACGCTGATGTCTTCTTCGCTGGTGGCGGTGAGCTTGAGGGCGTCTTCACGCAGCTCGGCCTTCCAGCTCACGCCGATACGACGTTCGGCGCTGGTGCGTTGCAGCGCCTGCTGCCAGTTGTGGTCGAGGTTGCGCGAAAGCGGATGATTCGGGCGCAAGCGGAACATGCCCACGGGCATCTCGTTGGGCTCGACGCGGTAGCGGTAGCGCTTCTCGCCGTCTTCCTCGAACTCACCTTTCAACTCGGCGATGTTGGCGCGGAAGCCGACCACCTCGCGTTTGACCAGCACGTTGAGGCCGTCGCCGTTGGACAGCGGCTCATGGGTGACCGCGATCAGGTCGCGCTTGTTCACCTTCTCCACGTTGCCAACCAGCAGGCCGGTGAAGGTGGGCGAATCGAAGGCGCCGATATCCACCTTGCGCTCAGTGACGAAGTAGTCGGTGCTGCCACGGTGGAAGGTCTTGTCCGGATCGGGCACGAAGAAGTGCGCGGTACGGCCGCTGGAGGCACGAGCGAGGTCCGGGCGGTCCTCGAGGATGGCATCGAGCTCGCGGCGGTAGTGGGCGGTGATGTTCTTCACATAGGCCACATCCTTGTAGCGGCCCTCGATCTTGAACGAGCGCACGCCGGCCTCGACCAGGGCGCGCAGGTTGGCGCTCTGGTTGTTGTCCTTCATCGACAGCAGGTGTTTTTCATAGGCGATTACGCCGCCTTTTTCATCCTTGAGGGTGTAGGGCAGGCGGCAGGCCTGCGAGCAGTCGCCGCGGTTGGCGCTGCGCCCGGTCTGCGCGTGGGAGATGTTGCACTGGCCGGAGAAGGCCACGCACAGCGCGCCGTGGATGAAGAACTCGATGGCGGCATCGGTGGCATCGGCGATCTGACGGATTTCCTGCAGGTTCAGCTCTCGTGCCAGTACCAGTTGGGAGAAACCGGCCTGGTCGAGAAACTTGGCGCGTGCCAGGGTGCGAATGTCGGTCTGGGTGCTGGCGTGCAGCTCGATGGGCGGAATATCCAGCTCCATCACCCCCATGTCCTGCACAATCAGCGCATCCACGCCTGCGTCGTAGAGCTGGTGGATCAGCGTACGTACCTGCTCCAGCTCGTCGTCGTGGAAGATGGTGTTGAGCGTGGTGAACACCCGTGCATGGTAGCGCCGGGCGAACTCCACCAGCTTGGCGATCTCGCTCACCTCGTTGCAGGCGTTGTGCCGCGCGCCGAAGCTCGGGCCGCCGATATAGATGGCGTCGGCGCCATGCAGAATGGCCTCGCGGGCGATTTCGACGTCACGCGCAGGGCTGAGCAGTTCCAGGTGGTTCTTGGGCAAGGACATGGTGTTTTCTTTTATCAGGCTGACACACGGGCAAGGCGCGCATTGTACCGGGCTGTGGCCCGCTGGGCACTCGCCAGATGCCGGACGGCTGGCAATACGCGCCGATGCAGGTACAGTAGCGGCCTTTTTCAGGCGGAGGCGTGGCGATGGACAACAGAGGGTTGGAGAGGCTCGATCAGTGGCTGCTCAAGTACGGCAACGATGACTCGATCCTCTCTGCCAGCGAACTGGACGGCTTCTTCGCCGCCATCGTCTCCGCCCCGCGCCAGGTCGCGCCTGCCGTCTGGTATTCGGCGATCTGGGCCGACCAGCCGCCGCAATGGCCGAGCGACAAGGATGGTGAGCGCTTCATGAAGCTGGCCGTCGAGCTGATGAGCGAAGCCGCCTACATGCTCAGCAAGGAACCCGATGACTATGAGGCGATCTTCCTGGCCGACAACAACGGCAAGGGCGAGAAGCTGATCGTCTCCGAGTGGTGCGCGGGCTACCTGCGCGGTGCGGCGGTTGCCGGTTGGCTGGAGCAGGCGCTGCCCGAGTCGGCGCAGGCGGCCCTGGCGCTGATCACTCTGCACGGCGACGAAAGCGGCAGCGAGACGCTCAAGGCCATGACCGATGCCGAATACGAAGCCAGCACAGCGATGCTGGAGCCGGCCGCCGTCGAGCTTTACGAGTACTGGCAGCAGAATCTGGACCCGCTGCTGCCGGTACGCCGTGATGACGCCAAGGTCGGGCGCAACGACCCCTGCAGCTGCGGCAGTGGCAAGAAGTACAAGCAGTGCTGCATGCGCTGACCGGTCGCTGTCAGCATGCCTGGCGAGCGAGCCCCGGCGTCGTGCTCAACTGCAGCACGGGTCCTCGTTCATCGCCAGCAGCTCCGGCCGGGTGCCGAAAACCTGCATCACGTCATTCATCGACATCCACCAGTCGTCGTGCCACTTGAGTACGCGCAGGCGTTTGTTTGGCGTGCTCAGCTGTCGATAGCTGGGCAGGCTGGAGCTGCTGAACAGGTGCGGCAGCAGGACTTGGCAGAGCCAGCTGCGCAGACGTTCCGCGCGTGGGCTGGTGCTGCTCAGGCTCAGGCGTAGCAGGTTCTCCAGGTCGATCATGGCTTGAGGCGTTTCCTCGTTGCCGAAGAGGATGCCCTCCGGTCGACAGTGAAGCAGCAGGGCGGCTTGTTCGTCGGCCAGTTCCAGGGCCTGGTAAACGGTCTTCGCGACGAACCAGAAACGGCCGTCTGCGGCGCGCTGCACAGTGAGACGAGAAAACCGAATTCGCCCAGCGCCTGCGTAGCGCCATGATTGCGGCTGGATATCCAGATCGCCCCGCCGTGCTCGAACGCGAGTTCAATTCGCGTTACTGGGGCCGTTCCGTGACCTTCCAGGCGGTTCCCCGCTGGTTGCGTGGCGAGGCGATACCGTCGCAGGACAAATTGCAGGTGCTTGCCGAGTGGCTGCGTATCGAACCGCAGGTACTGCGCTTTAGCGCACAGGCCGGTGCCGCCGTACGCGAGCAGCGTGGCCGTTGGGAAGATCCCAAGTTCTATCAGGAACGTGAGGTGATCGAGGCCTTTCTGGCTCTGCCTGCTGCGCAGCGCAAGGTGGCACGCGAAGTGGTGATGGCCTTGGCTGTTGTAGCCAAGGCCGAGAAGAAGCCCAGCGAGCACTGAACATGCACCCACTTGGCTCAGA